>JABCSP010000053.1 GCA_018238825.1 Candidatus Thorarchaeota archaeon
GACATTTCGCAAAGTGTCCGTCGTGTATTTCCCGAAATTCTGGTACATCCGTTGCGCATTTATCCTTTGCAAAGGGACAGCGAGGATGGAACCTACAACCTGTTGGTAGATTCATAAGATTAGGTGGAGTTCCCGGTATGAACTCTAGTCTCTTCTTTGGTCCCACAACGCTTGGGAATGCCCCGATGAGTTTGTATGAATAAGGGTGCAGACTCCGTTTGAAAACCGCTTCCACATTGCCTACCTCAACTAAGTTACCAGCGTACATGATACCCACATCATGACAATTCTCAGCAACCACTGACAAGTCATGTGTGATGAAGAGAACTGCTAGATTATATTTCTCCTGCAATTTCCTTAAGAGATCCAGTATCTTGTTTTGTACAATAACATCCAACGCCGTGACAGGTTCATCAGCAATGATCAGTTGAGGGTCACATGCTAGTGCCTGGGCGATAATTGCTCTTTGAAGCATACCGCCGCTGAACTCGTGCGGATAGTCTGTCTGCCTTTCAGGTTTTAGTCCAACCTCATCAAAGAGTTCGGATACAATGTTAACAGCATCTTTTTTCGAATAATCGCCCTTTTCTCGGATTACTTCCACAATCTGACGACCGATTCGTAAGACCGGATTGAATGCATTCATCGCATATTGGAATACGATTGATGCTTTCTTCCATCTGAGTTTTCTCATTTCCTCTTCTGAGAGAGTGGTGAGCTCGATACCGCCTAGATTGATACTTCCCCTGGCAATCTTGCCATTCTCAGCAAGAATGCGCATGAGACTATAAGCTGTTGTGGTCTTCCCACATCCTGACTCACCCGCTAATCCAAGGGTTCTTTTCGCCTCAATGTTGAAACTAACACCATCTACCGCCTTGAGTTCCTTATCACCCAGATAGTAGTACGTTGCCAAATCTTTGACCTGAAGAACTGGATCGTGCTTTGTCAATTAGCTTCGCCTCCCTCGCAATCTTGGATTGACCACTTTATCTGCAGTATGACTAATGAAGACAAAGCCAAGTGTTGTTAGCATAATCAGCAAACCTGGGGGTATAAACCACCACCATTTGTTGGCTAGTAACGCAGCATTCTTCCAGGCCCAGTGTAGAATTATTCCCCAGCTTGGTTGACCGTGAATATCAACGAATCCGAGGAATGCAATACCTGCTTCACTGAGAATGGCAGTAACTACTCCCAAAATCATATTTGCGAGAATGAGTGGAAGTGTGTTTGGTAAGATGTGATGAATTAGAATGTATCCGTCACTCGCACCTAATGCGTGAGCTGCCTCAGTTAGAGGTTGTTCCCGTAAAGAGAGTGCTTCGCTCCGAACCATTCTTGCAGTTCCTGTCCATCCAAGGATAGCAATCACAACGATGACATTCTGTAATCCTTGTCCAAACAATACCAGGAAAATCAACATCAATGGTAATGTTGGTAGGCAAAGGAATACATCGGTAATCCTCATTAAAATAACATCAAGAATACCACCATAGTAACCCGCGATAAGACCAACAGTTGTTCCTAGAAATACTGCAACAATGCTCGCTACAAATCCAATTAGAAGTGAAATCTGAGATCCATAGATGATCCTACTAAAGATATCCTCTCCCCTATGATTCGTGCCGAGAATGTGTTCTGCGCTTGGGGGTTGAAGTAATTCATCCAAATTAATTGGCGCGCCTGGCGGGTTGCTCCAATAATATGGCGCAATGAACGGGGCAAATACTGCCATAATAACTATTGATCCTATGATTACTAGACCTAGCATACCCATTGGATGATAGATAAATTCTCTCCAGAAGTTTTCGACACTCGGTCTCATATTCCAGATATCACGAATTACTTTAGGTAGGAATAAGTAGAGCGGAATTACTAAGAATCCTGGAACGAGAGAAACAACCCAGCCGCCCGCAGGTGTTAGAATACTTGATAATGGTAATGTAAGGAATGGTTGCCTGAAAACCATTTCACCTAACATGATTGCAATGATTATTCCAACAAAACACATTCTATAGATTTTCAAGTTTCTTATTTTCCAGTCCACAAATTGTTTTGGATTCCAGAAGAAGATACCAAAAGTCAATAGTGTACCTATACCGATACCTAGCATTACGAAGACCAAGATACAGGCCATAATTATCAGTAATTTCTGGAGTATCCTACCAGGTGCATGGAGATACATCTTCTCTCCTAATAATCCGAACCAAATTGAGATTGCAAGACATAGGACTGCTGACGCCTGGATGACCAAGACATATGCAGCCACTGAATCCTCTGTAGCTAACTCTCCAATTCCTGCATGAGAAATTGCTAGATTTTCTGCAAGTGATACAATTAGCATGTCCATCATTACCAGAAGAACTAGTGTGAGGAGTATGAAGGCACCAATTGATACAATTCTAAGATGTATTGGTTTCTTCTCTGGAATCATTTCAATTGAATCTTTCCCGTCAATTATGTTTTCATTCATGTTCAATACACCTCATTAATATCTAATCCGCGGGTCCAAGTACAGATACAATATATCTGCTGCAAAGTTGGATAGCACTGCAATCGATGCTAAGAACAGAAAGACCCCTTGCAGCACGGGGTAGTCTACTGATAGTACTGATTTGTATGTTAACAGACCCAGTCCACTCCAACTGAAAACGTATTCAGTCATCATCGCTCCACTAATGAGGTATGGCATGTTTACAGCAATTACACTCACCATAGGTAGCATCGCATTTCTCATAGCATGTCCATAGAGAATGGTTCTCTCTTTGAGACCTTTTGCCCTTGCTGCTAAGATGTAGTCTTGCGTAAATACATCCAGAACAGTATCTCTCATAATAAGATAGAATCCTCCAATGAACGAGAGAGTTAGAACAATGAGCGGGCCAATCATATGATGAATATAGTCAAACATGTATACGAAGAAACCGCCTATCGTACTAAAATCATGACTATACCCTCTAGTTATCGTTCCCGCGATTGGTAACATATTCCATAGAAAGCCCATATAGTAGAGTATGAGTATACCAATCCAAAATACTGGTAGTGCATATGCAATTAGAAACGTAACTGTTGAACCTGTATCCACCATAGTATCTCGGTTTGCAGCTGCAAAAACTCCAACCGCCATCCCAATGAAAATCGATAGAATTAATGCTGCTCCCATTAGTAGAAATGTATTCATGAATCGAAATGCAAAGATGGTATCAATTACGGGCTCACCAAAGTGGGAGAATGAATATCCTAGGTCTCCTTTGAAGAGGTTGACAAGATAAAGCCAATATTGTTCTATCATTGGTTTATCTAGCCCAAATCGCTCAATTACAGCAACTCTAAGTTCTGGTGATAATCCCTCCCCAAGTAAAGCTTGACGAGGATCTCCGGGCATAATTCTGAAGATAATGAAGTTGAGAGTAATGATGATGAACCAAATGACTACGGTTTGAATTACTCTTTGTCCTATGTATCTCCACGTACTTGTGGACCTTCCAGTAGACATTGTCAGGACTCCTAATTCTGCGAATTAATTATAATTAGCACATAACCCCCTTAAAGAATATCGGACTGAGTAAGAATTCATAGAAAGAGTGGTATTTGAGTATACTATTCGATTTATTCTACTCGTTTTAGTGATTGAAAAAGAAAAGGGAGAAGGGACCCATAAGGTCCCTTGTTATACTATTACTTCCGCTTCAGAATGAAGAAGATTATGATTACACCGACAATTGCACCAGCGCCAATGATAATGTACAGTGTGTAGTCAGGTGCGACTATTACTACAGCTGAACCATCATCGTACATGAAGACCATTGTCCTTGGGTTGAAGGCGGTAAATGGTCCTCCTGCGGGAGTTGTGAAGTTGACCCATTCTGCCCTAATGACGTGAGTGTCATCAGACAGGTACAATGGAATGTATGGGGCATTATCTAGAACTGCCTTTGCTGCTGCTGCTGCGTTTGCCTCAAGGGTCGCAGGTGTGGATGCAACATAGTCATCCATGATTGTATCAACAGTAGCATTGTCTAGATGGAAAACGTTGTCTCCCCACTCATAGATATTGCTTGAGTGGCATCTCCACCATACGTGGTCCGGTATTGCACCATAGCCATGGGCCATTGTGTACATATCGTAATCACCAGTGTAGATTGCATCATACATTGGGCCGTCGTCTGTAACAACATTGTTGATGGTAATGTTAATCCTAGCCATCTGAGTTTCTATACCGATTCCGGTAGCAACTGAGATGTCATCCCAAGATAGCGTCATCAGATCGAACTCAAGTTCGGCTGTAGGAGCTGTACCTGGTAGGTTTCTTGTTCCATCAGCATCATTGTCGAGGAAACCGGCGTCATCAAGCATCTGGTTGGCCAACACTACGTCTTCATCGAATACTCCAGATTCGTCAAAAAGACCGGGGTAGAAGCTTTCAGGTATTGCGCTTGTAGTTGCAGTACCATGACCAAGTCGACCAATTGTGATAAGCTCTGTACGATTGATTGCTAAACCAATTGCCTGTCTGACAACAAGTTCATCTAGACCTGGAATTGTATTATTCATTCCAAGAACGTAGTCCCACTGGGAGGCTACACCTTGAACGAGCTGAAGCTCTGAATAGTTTAGAACCTGCTCAACATAAGAACCGAATACCTCATAGCGCTCAGTGTCTGCGTCTCCGTTCCTCATTGCGAGGATTCGGGCATCCTGACCACTAACTACGTCAATTCTGACTTCATCGATGTTAGGTAGTTGTGCGACGTTTGGATTGTCTTCGCCCCACCAATCATCAAATCGTGCAAGTTTAGTGTACTCATCTGGTACACGTTCAACATACATGAATGGGCCTGAACCAACGTGAGCTGTAACATTTGTGTGATCATTCCAGCGAGCATCATCAGCAGGAGCATCGTCCCAAATGTGTTCTGGGAGAATATACATTTCACCCAAGTTTTGAGCAGCGAATGAATATAGCTTATCGAATATACATGAAACAACATTGTCATAGGCTGTTGCAGATGTTAAGTTCTGCATCATTGTCCAATAATTGACGTCTGCTGGAGCATCACGAATATATTCGAATGTAAATGCTACATCGCCTGCTGTTAGATTTTCACCGTCGTGCCACTTTGCACCTTCACGTATTGTGAAGTTGATTGTAAGTCCGTCGGTAGACACTGCATAACCCTCTGCTAACCAGGGGATTATGTCTAAATCGTCATCATAGCTTAGTAATGAATCATACACCAACATGTCATACCAATGGGATCGCTCACTGCGATAGACTAATGGATTTAATTCTCCAATGTCTGAACCATAGGCCATGACAAAAGGCATCTCAGCTGTGTCTTGAGCGACCACTGCTGTAGGGATACCAACTGCTGGGAAGAACATGAACATAGCTAGAATGACATAACATAAATTACGTTTTGATAGCAATTCTCTATCCTCCGTTACGGAAAAGAGTTTCCTACTTTCCAAAATTACTTGTTGTATTTCACTCTTTAAGTATATCTACTTACGCGTAATTAGTTGCAACTTGTAATTTCTTATGTGGCTTAATACACATCATTAATTCGACGATTTTGATACAAGTGTACGACAATTCACGTATAATTTACATAATCTTGTAATTGCCATGCCGGCTTTCACAGCTCCATTCAGGGAATTCGTGCCCGGAACTTCTAATACAAGCAAACGTGACGTGCCATCAATGGCTCGATAAATTGCAATGATTGTTTCAACAAGTACTCTCTCGCCTATATCTGCTGAAGTAATGATATCTCTAGGTGTACAGTTTGTTACAAGTGAGGTTGCAAGAATATACGCATGCGATGCTTTCCGCTCATCAATGAGTACCTGTTCTTTTCGTAAACCCCCTGGAAACCGTGGTAGGATGATTGAGATCGTTGTAAGAGGATCTGCTTGAAGTCGCCTCAGCTTTGGCCTCATCTCTTCATCAAGTTCCTGTGAGGTCCAACGTTCTTCCATCATATCGTCAATGATACGCTGTAATGAATCCTCATTGAAATCGATTTTTTTCTCTAACTCAATCGCATCGTCAGCAATCGTTCTAAGGTCGCTGTAATTGGGTCTCCAAAGCAATATCCTATGATTCGAATCTTGTATCAAAGGAGCTAATTCTTCATCGATGAGTGAAACAGTCTGGGAAGTATCATTGACTCTTACACCGGTAATATTTAGAGTTACTCTTCTGAATGGTCGATACACCACTTTGTAACTTTCAAGGGTTTCAATAGGTTTCTTGGCCACAAGTCCTTTAGTTTTAGCCTTCTTTTGTAGAATCTGTTCCAAGTCTACTTTGTTCAACCAGTCTGCTTTGAGGATTTCCAATTCTGATTCGACCGTTCCCCGAAACCTAGACATTCCTGGACATTGAGTCTGGAATGATGTTCGGTTCCTGCTTCTCAGAGGCTGCTCTCTGCAAATTTAAAGAGTCCGCTAAGAGTCTTATTTCCCCTCCACAGGCGTTTAGAGTCTCCGGCAAACTGACGGCGACCAGATTCAGTGCAGCATTGAGATCCCTATCGATTTCAAGCCCACACTGTTCACAATGATACTCCCTCTCTGATAAAGAGAGTTCCTTCTTCCTGTGCCCACAACGTGAACACATCTTCGAGGAGGGAAAGGTCCTTGAAACGACGACAAGCTCAGAACCGTACCATCCACACTTGTAATCTAGCTGTCGTCTGAACTCGTAGAACCCCACATCAGCTATGGCTCTTGCAAGCCTTCGGTTCTTCAGCATCCATGACACATTCAAGTCTTCGATCACTATCTTACTGTGGCTCTTGGCAAGGTAGGTCGTTAGCTTGTGCAGTGTGTCCTGTCGGATGTTGAAGACTCTCAGGTACATCTTTGCAAGTCGTAATTTCGCTTTCTCGTGGTTCTTACTTCCCTTCTGTTTTCGTGACAGGCTCTTTGAGAGCTGTCGCAATTTCCTCAGTCGTCTTCCCAGAGCTCGTGGGTTTGCAAAGGTGGTCCCATCAGAGAGTGTGGCAAGGGCCTTCACTCCCAGGTCCACTCCCACTGGCGATCCTCTTACGGGTTGCGGATCCGGAAGATCATCCTTCACAGAAACTGACACGAACCACCTGTTGGCCCGTCGCCGCACAGTGACTGAGCGGACTCTTCCACTGTGGTACTTCTCTCTCTTCTCCTTGATTCGAATCTTTCCGATTCGAGGGAGTTGTATCGCTCGCTCGTGAAACTTGATTACCCCTGTCAGTCTAAATCTGTCCCTAACTCCCCTCCTCTTGAAGCGAGGAAATCCTATTTTCTTCCCAGACTTGCGTCCTCGATAGAAGTTCTTGAAGGCTTGATGGAGGTTTCTCAGGGCTTCTTGAGGTGCACATTTCGAGGTTTCGTACATCCATGGGAAATCTGATTTCTTCAGGGAGTTGAGGAGCTTGTGCTGTTTCATAGCATCAGTGAACCGATCATCACCCTGATTGTTCTTGTACTGTTTAATCCTTTTTTCGAGACCCCAATTGTATGCAAAACGAGCTACTCCTGCATGTTGAGCAAGGTACAACCTCTGGGAATTGTTCGGGTCCAGTTCATACCTGTAGGCTCTATGTATCAACATTCAGGTTCAGTATATGGTCTTGTTGGGAGTTAATAAGTTCATACAAGAATTGTATTGGTTTCAATGATGTCCAGATTTGTCCCGGATTTGCGCAGCTGTTTCGAACCCCTGAAATTCTGAAAATGTATCAGATATTAGTTGGTTAATTTAGACTCGTCTTCCGCGGCGTCCACCACGTTTCCTTGTACCATCGTGTGGCATAGGAGTGACTTCATCAATAATACCAATTCTTAGACCGGCCCTACTAAGTGCTCTGATTGCCGCTTGAGCACCAGGACCGGGGGTCTTTGGACCATGGCCACCAGGGGCGCGAACACGGATGTGAATTCCGAATACACCCTTATCTTTGGCCTCTCGGGCTGCTTGAAATGCTGCTTGCATAGCTGCATGGGGTGATGATTCATTCCTGTCAGCTTTTACCATCATTCCACCTGTGTATCGAGCAAGGGTTTCTGCGCCTGTGATGTCAGTGATGGTAATGATAGTATCATTGTATGAAGCAAAAATATGTGCTACTGCCCACTTGTCAGCCTTAATTTTCTCACTCAAGTTTCTCATCTCCGATTGGTGCGACTTCTTCATCAGTTACAGGAGCTGCTTCTTCTCTAGGTGCAGGCGGTGTAGGTTTAGTTGCCGCAGGAGTTGCTTGAGCTCCGCGTCTATTATCGCGACGACCTCTTCCACCACGTCTATCATCACGACGCCCTCTCTGTCGGTCATCAAATTCTTCTGGAGGAGCTACCACTCTTGTTGCTGCATCTGAAGCTGCAATTCGTGCTGGATGTGATTGATCATTTAGTGAAGATTTGTTTGTGTATTCAATTCGGTCAGCTTCTCCCATGGTGATTAATCTTGCAGGAGTTGTAACTCTAGCACTGTCTAGTCCAATGTGACCGTGTGCTACAAGTTGTCGGGCATGGTGCATGGATGCGGCCATCCCTTTTCTAAACACAATGGTCTGTAATCTACGTTCAAGAATGTTTTCAAGTGTCAAGTCGAGAACACTGTCAAGAGAGGGTTCTTCGGTAAGAATTCCGATTTTTGCGAGTTTATCAACCAGCTCTTTCTCGATCTGTTGTCGTTCGGATGGAGGTAGTGCAAGCATCTGTCTTGCTTGTCTTCTATAATTTGAAAGCTCAGTACTATGCCTCCATAGTTCTCTTTTATTTCTAAGACCAAATGCTCCTATAAGCTCAAGCTCTTGTTCGAATCTCTCGGTATCATAAGGACGCTTCGGAACAACGTACTTCTTTTTCTGTCTGCGCGGATCACCCATTCTTCATAACCCCTATCTATAAATTCTTCCTTGAAACACCTACTGCCATTCCACCGCGCCCAGTTGTTCTAGTGTGTTGGCCTCTCACCTTAAGACCGAGCGTATGTCTTGTTCCTCTCCATGATTTAATTCTACGAAGTCTATCAATATCATTTTTATGAGCAAAATCAAGATCTGAACCAATCAAGTGCATCATCTTTCCAGACATTCTGTCTCTGGGTCTGTTTACGTACCAATCAGGTAAACCAGCCGCCACAGGATCTTTGATGATTTGTTCAATACCTGCAATGGTTTCATCGGTAATGTATCCTAATCTTTGACTTGGATCTAGTTCTAACTGATTGATGATGGACTTAGATATTCTAAGACCCACTCCCTTGATTTTTGTAAGTCCTTGGAGTAGGTTCTCTTGTCCATCTATGTCTGCGCTTGCGACACGTACGATATGTTTGTATTCTTGAGACATGGTCGTTATCCTCATTCTAACTGGCTAGAGGCTTGTTCGCCTATTTTGCGATACTTATAACCATTACCATTGCGATACTACTTTGTGCAGGTCCTTAAAGGTAGTAGAAGGATATTATCGTATAGGGATCATTTTGTTAACCGAACCTAAAATTACGCCATCTGTTCTAGCTGCTATTCCTGATGTATTGAAGAACTATCTTCTTGAAGCAGTGATGAAGCAATCCACTAGAAAGAGAAAAAGCATGCTCATCTCTAGTAATGGTTTAGCCAACAGATTCATGTTTACAAGGTGGGGAATTCGGGCTTCTCAAAGGAAACGGTACAAGAATCTATTTTCTAAAATTCGACAGCAATGCAGAACATATTTTCACTATCTTCTTAGTACGGGACAAATAACATGTATGAATGGAACGGACACTATTAGATTTGGAGTCTACAAGTTTGACGAAGTACGTGGAAATATGATTTTTGGGTTTGTCTTCAGTGATAACGAATCTCCCTTTTGCTAGATGAAACTGAGCAGCTCTTCTGAAGGAATTTCTGGGACTTCCAAATCAAAATGATTACAGAGTACTTCTGTAAGACTTCCGAGTAATTTATTTCTGAATGCCAAGTCTACAGCAACCATAGACCGGGCTTCAACTCCCATTACCTTGCTTATGGCAGATGGGTCTAAAGCGTTAGCTAAATCTTGCTTGTTGGCAATCACTGTTATTGGGATATCTGGACAGTCTTTCACAATTTGAGAATACATTTTTTTGCAGAAATAATATTCTTCAGACTGGAATCAGTGATTAGGAAGAACATGTCAATAACTGTGAAATCTCGCATTCGCTCATATTGATCATCACCAGCAAAATCTATCACAAGAATTTGATAGCTGCCAAAACGAAGTTCTTCCAAAGTTTCCATGTTCAGAGAGATTGTAGGTATATGCTCCTCAGGGGCCTGCTTTCCAATAAGTAGATGTAATAACGATGTTTTTCCAACACCACTTTCTCCAACAAAAGCAATCACTAAAGGACTGTAGATATATTGGGACATTATCTCGTCGTAGTTTTTCTTAATGTATCCTATTTTCTCCTTACTCAATATTGACCTCAGTGATTGAGCGGCGCGATTTATCTTGTTGATTATTTCATCATCTGGTTCATGAAGGTCTGTAACAAAAATGACTATTCCAGTACCACATTCTCGACTAAAGAATTTGAACTCCTCAAGCACAGCTGGTTTGTATTTCAGACGTTCAGATTTTTCAATCAGACTGTTGAATTCACGGAGATACTTGTTAATTTTTGCTCGTGGAATTGGATCTGCCCAGTATTCGGAAGAAGCAATCTTACGCCGGCTTGCTGCATTGATCAAGACGGTACTGTATATCATGTTACTATTTTCCTTTCCTTACTGGTA
>JABCSP010000410.1 GCA_018238825.1 Candidatus Thorarchaeota archaeon
AATAGAACTGAGAGGAAGATCAAAGAGGCTGTTGAGGCTGGTCGGGTTCGCTGGGAAACAATTAGAATTGATTTCTAAAACATCTGACTGCGCTATGTTTGGAATAAGAAGTAAGATTTAGGTTCTACTCACAGAAACAATCTTTCATGATTGCTCGGATTACTGCATCATTCAGTGACTGTTCGTCAGGAAGACCGGTAAGTTTTGCATCACAGATTTTGATAGTTGGTAACATAGAAACATCTTCTGTACTACATCCACAATCATCGCCTGATTCAACATCTACCTGAACAATTGCACTAGAGGGTACTCCAAAATTAGCTAGTGCAGCTTCAAGGATTTGTATTGCTGGGTCACAAAAAACACAGTGGTCTCCCTTGTACACTATAACACAACTACATTTTCCACAGGGTGTTATATTCTGCACATCTAACACAGGTTCTAGCTCAGCTTTCAATGGTTTATCCCCGGCAATTTAGAAATACAGAATAGCATGATATCCATAGGTCTATGGAATACACTCAGGTCTGTCCGCATTCCCAATCATAATATGAATTAATATGTTATAACTGTAATTTGTTCATACTTGTAAAGTACTATTCAACGATTACGCGAAACTAAACTCCTATTATACCAATTAAGCGTAAACACTACACTAGATTTCAGATAATTATCCGGTTATCTGATTTCAATAAGAACGAGGTGATATGAGATCACACCATCAAAGAATCATATTTTCATTCTAGTTCTTTTCATATCTGCTGCAATACTACCCATAGGAACAATGGCTTCAGAAATTGGGGATGACTTACCTCTTGTAGTTGAAGTAGTTGTACCATCGATAACCCGTACTTGGGATCCTGTATCATTACTTTATGATGATCAGTTTCATGATTCCGCAGAGGTTGATGAAGAAATAGAGAATATTCACTCAAGTGTGCGCGAACTTGTTGATGTTGAAGTAATTGGTCAGAGTTACCAAGGGAAAAACATCACTAGTATTCGAATCACGAATGAGCAAAATACAGTTCAGAAAGCCAAGACTCTAGTCGTTGCACATCACCATGGTCGTGAACAAATTACAGTAGAAATGGCATTGCGTTTCATATTGCGATTGCTCAATGGTTATGGTGTAGATGCTACCTTGACCGAGTATATTGATACGCAGGAAATCTATATTATTCTGACCATCAATCCAGATGCACTTGATGTAGTCGTCAATGAAGGGAATCACTGGCTGAGAAAGAATCTCCGCCCCTTTGATAATGATTTGGACGGGCTATTCGGAGAGGATGATGCAGAGGACGTTGACGGTGATGGTCACATCTCTGAATTCTATGTCTACATCAAAGATTATCCTACAGAAGAACCTGGTATCGAAGACTACGATTACTTCTACCGTGAAGGTATTGACAATGATGAAGATGGACAACTAAATGAGGATGAAGTTGGACTGGTAGATCTAAATCGTAATTATCCCAACTGGTGGGATGAAGGTGAAACTGACGTTACCACTCAAGTGTACAGAGGAACCGCACCTTTCTCAGAACCTGAAACACAAGCTTTCAGAGACTTTGCTCTAAATCACAGCTTTGCAATGTCATATTCTCTTCATTCTGGAATCAATGCTACATTCTTTACGGCAGATGGAGATGGCAATTGGCAAGAACCTACCCTTTACTATCAGATTGCAAGTGATTATACTGATATTCTACCTTCTAGTTTCAATGATTTAGGAGGTTACCCGCAACTTGGTGAAAGTCGTGTTGAATCTGCTTTGGCTGGTGGTTGGGGTGAATGGATGTATATGGAGCGTGGGTGTACAGTACCTATTACTTTCGAAGTCTACACTAATGCATCTGTTCACGAGGATGAAGCGACATTCATCATCGAGAATAACTCCACACATATCATTCGAGAGTGGAAGGGAATCTATGGCTATTTCAATCCAGTAAAGGAAGCTATCAACTCCTTATGGAACGATCTTTACGCTTCCTTTGATTACCTCCTTGAGATGACTCCACGAATTGACTTTGAGGCTACATGCGTTACTGGTGGAGTCAGCACAGGCGAAAATGTAACCATCACGCTGAGTATGGAGTGCCTAAGTCCTCGACTTGGTAGCAAAGACGGAATTTCTATTCTTGGTGAAAATGGTGAAGTTCTAGATTCATTGATTGCTGTTGGAGCTGCTCAGACCATAGTTAACTATCCATCTTTCACATTGTCTGAAGATTTGGATTCTTCAGGATATGTGATACTGATTGGTTGTAACTTCACAGGATATACACAATTTCTGGTGTCTACAGGTGGTGTTCTACCCCCAATGGATCCGCTACTCTTAGTCGCTGGAGTTGGCCTAGTAGTTGCTTTGGTAGCTATTGCATTTATAGTCTATAGGAAGAATAGTCACTGATTCAATGAGTTCAGTACTATTACATGAAGGGGCGAAAAAGCCTCTTCTACCTCCTTTTTTGTATGACAAACTTTGAAGAGTGTTATTGTCACAATTCTATTTGATTGGAACACAGGAAGCATGAGCGCCATATGTCAGACCAACCGCGT
>JABCSP010000004.1 GCA_018238825.1 Candidatus Thorarchaeota archaeon
AATCTCGGAAGATTTGCTATGTCTTACTTCCTCTCCGCAGGCGTTTTCAGTCTCCGGCAAACTGACGGCGACTAGATTCAGTGCAGCATTGAGATCCCTATCGATTTCAAGCCCACACTGTTCACACTTATACTCTCGCTCTGACAGAGAGAGTTCCTTCTTCCTGTGCCCACAACGTGAACACATCTTTGATGAAGGAAATGTCCTAGATACAATGACAAGCTCAGAACCGTACCACTGGCACTTGTACTCCAGCTGTCGTCTGAACTCGTAGAACCCCACATCAGCTATAACTCTTGCAAGTCTTCGGTTCTTCATCATCCCTGACACTAGCAGGTCCTCGATCACTACCTTACTGTGGCTCTTGGCAAGGTAGGTCGTCACCTTATGCAGTGTGTCCTGTCGAACGTTGAAGACTCTCAGGTACATTATTGCAAGTCGTAATTTCGCTTTCTCGTGGTTCTTGCTTCCCTTCTCCTTTCGTGATAGAAACCTATGTAGTTGTTTCAATTTCCTCAATCGTCTTCCCAGGGCTCGTGGGTTTGCAAAGGTGGTCTCATCAGAAAGTGTGGCCAGAGTCTTCACTCCCAGGTCCACTCCCACTGGTGCTCCTTGTACAGCCAGTGGGTCAAGGAGGTCCTCTTCCACAGTGACTGAAACAAACCACCTGTTGGCTCTCCTTCTCACTGTGACTGAGAGTATCCTTCCATTGTAGTAACATTTCCTCTTCTCCTTGATTCGAACCTTTCCGATCCGTGGGAGCTGAATTGCCCTCTTATGGAACCTGATGGTCCCATTCAGTCTGAAGCTGTCCCTGACGCCCCTCCTTTTGAAGCGAGGAAATCCTATCTTCTTCCCATTCTTCAATCCGCGATAGAAGTTCTTGAAGGCTAGATGAAGGTCTCTCAGGGCTTCTTGAGGTGCACACTTCGAGGTTTCGTACATCCATAGGAACTGATTCTTCTTGAGGGAGTTGAGGAGCTTATGCTGCTTCATAGCATCAGTGAACCGGTCGTTACCTTGATTGTTCTTGTACCGTGCAATCCGTTGTTCGAGACCCCAGTTGTAGGCAAAACGAGCTACTCCTGCATGTTGCGCAAGGTGCGACCTCTGGATGTTGTTCGGGTCCAGTTCATACCTGTAGGCCTTTTTGATCAACATTCAGGTTCGGTATATGGTCTTGTGAGGAGCTTAAAAGCTCATACAAAAATGGATATTTCTCTGGTTTCATAGATGTCCAGGTTTGTCTAGGATTTGCCCAGCTGTTGACAACCCTTTAGAAAGAATGGTCTTTGATTCATTATCCATCTAAGAGATGTCCAATATTATCCAAAATCAGTGCAGACGGCAACTGGAGTACAAGTGCCAGTGGTACGGTTCTGAGCTTGTCCTCGTTTCAAGGACATTTCCGGGCACAGGAAGAAGTAAGACCCTTAGCGTATCCTTTAAATCTGCATAGAGCCGCCTCGATGAAACAGGAACCGAACATCATCCCGGACTCAATGTCCAGGAATGTCTAGGTTTCGGGGAACGGAATAAATTCATGGACGCCGCTTTGACCGCACTATTATTCATTGGTATCATTTGGCTCGTCATCTATTTCATTGCCCAGTATCTAGGTGTTGAAAAGCTCCAAGAGAAGGGAATCGAAGCAGGAACGCCTTTCTTCTTCATGTGGCGGACTGAGAAACTTAATGTCTTCTTGACCAAAATGGGAAAGAAGTTTCCAATCATTTTCTTCAACATCGGTATTGTAGTTGGATTCGGAGGCATGATTTTTGCATTTTGGATGTTTGGTGAGAATCTTATCAAGTTTTTCACTCAACCCGCTGCAGCAGGTGGCGTTGTGCCAATAATCCCTGGAGTGACAATTACAGGACTTCCACTGGTCTACATGCTTATCGGTCTTGCAATAGCAATTTTGGTCCATGAGTTTGCCCATGGTTTTGCAGCATCAAAGGATAATATTCCTATCAAGAGCTCAGGTTTACTTGGATTCCTTGTGATGTTTGGAGCATTTGTTGAGCCCGATGAAGAGGCATTTGAGAAGGAATCTACACCAAAAGCCCGCATGCGTCTTCTTGCAGCTGGCTCTTATTCAAACTTAATCTGGAGTTTTGTATTTCTTGCCCTTTTGGTCAATTTTGGTGCAATAGCATCAATTGCATATAATCCTCCAAGTGGAGCATACATTTACCAACTCAGTGAAGAGAGTCCTGGGGCTGAAGCTCTATTCGTTGGTGACGTTATCATCGGTTTGAATGATACGGTGATTGACAATTGGAGTGATGTAAGTGTGTTCATGAATGATGCACTTGCTGGTTCTCAAATAACAATTCACACACTGGACAGAGATATTACGTTAATACTGGCTCCAAATGAAGTAAATGCGACGCGGGGTTATATTGGAATATACGGTGCAGACTATTGGGAAGCAAAATCTGGATGGGACCTCTTTCTATCCCCAATGTTTGTATTTCACATGCAGCAGATAGTTCTCTGGTGTTACATTATCCTTATCTCATTGGCTCTGTTTAACTTACTACCAATTCCAATGCTTGATGGTGACAAGTTATTATCAAACGGACTAAGCCTGTTCATATCCGATGAAAAGAAGGTGAAATACATCATGTACCCAATCCGTATTGCAGCCCTTCTCATTGTGCTTCTGAGCATTATTTTGAGTCTAATAATGGGCAAAGGTCTATTTTAACACAAAAAACGGTTTTGTGGGACCTAAAAAGGGATGAAATCAACTACTTCCCGATGTAAGATGATAACCCATCAGACAAGTTCTACACAAGATATCCGAGAGAAAGCACGAAAAGCTCTCACAGACTATCTTACCATGTTTATTCCAGATTCTTGGAAAGATCCGCTGGATAAATTGAGAATAATTCTTCAATCGAACAATGATATTGATTGGGAGGCGTTGAAAGGACATACTCTCATGTATTTTGATGAGAAACGACTTCCTGAGGATCGTGTTGAATGCTTAGCACGTATTGAACGATTGAGCGACTCTTTCAGAGAGATTTACACAAATTTATCTCCTGCAGAGTGGCACCGAACGGTTGAAGATATAATTCAAGCGGCTAATTTCAGAGCATCTAAAGCAGCTCTGGAACAAAGACGATCCAAAATTGTTGATGACTTGAAAACAAAGGATTCCAAAACTGAAAAGTCCAAAATCTAAAAACACTATTCAGTCCATTGAATATCTTTAATTTGACAGGTCACATTGGAACGACTCGGAGTAGTCATGACTATGCAACCTGGATGTTCCAAGTGTGGAAAACCTGCTATCTATCTACGTAGATATACATCCGAACACCTCTGTAGTGCATGCCTAGCTAAGACCACGATTGATAGAGTTCGAAAGACCATCAATCGACATAAGATGCTGAACGATAGCGATAAGATTGCTGTTGGAATCTCTGGAGGAAAAGATAGCGCAGTTCTCTTACATATCCTCCATAATATCGAGAGCGCATATCCCAATTCGGAGATTATTCCTGTAACTATCGATGAGGGAATCCAAGGTTATAGAAATGAAGCTCTTAAAGCAGCTCGAGAACTATCAAGGTCACTCGATCTCACCCTTGAGGTATTCTCATTTGAAGATCTCTTGGGGTATAGTCTTGATGAGATTGTAAGAAGGAGGTCAAGTGACTCGCTAGGTGCCTGTTCATACTGTGGAGTATTTAGACGACGTGCGCTCAATACAGCAGCTGAAAATCTGGAAGCTGACGTCATTGCTACAGGTCACAATCTCGATGATGAAGCACAGACCGTGCTAATGAATATTCTACGAGGGGACAGCGCAAGGATTGCTAGGACCAGTGTTTCAAGAGAGTTGTCTGTCAAAGGTCTTGTACCTCGCATAAAACCTATCATAGAGATTACTGAACGAGATGTTGTGGCATACGCTTACTATCTGAAACTTCCCTATCATGACATACCATGTCCGTATGCAGAAGAGGCCTATCGTAATGATGTTCGCTCTTTCTTGAACGAAATGGAGTATAAACGACCAGGTACATTGTTGGCAACTTTACGATCTGCTGAAACTATGACTCGAGCCTTCAGACAATCTTCCACCAAGTGGGAATTCACCCTCTGTGAAAAGTGCAATTCTCCTTCTTCGTCAAAATTATGTAAAGTGTGTGAGATGCTAGAATCAATTGGGGGTTGAAATCGGATGGCAAAGAGACCTGAAGTTCTACATGATAGTAGAGAGGTTTCCTATGACGAGTCACATTGGAATACTTTTCATAGACTTCGAAAACGCACTCTTGAAGTAATGCGTCAAATTGAAACAGCTGGAACAAAACCGCTCGTACACGGTTCTGTTGCTAGGGGCGATGTCACTGATTCTTCAGATATCGATATAATCATTCCACAGATAATTTCTAGTTATAGACTTGAGTTGGTTCTAGGAACTCCTCTCCATAGAGAACTTGTACAGGCAACACCCTCAATGGTTCTAAAGGGTCATATTCATCTTGAAGGGGATGTTGTTGTTAGCTTTCCCTTGTTCAAACTAATGTCAAGAGAAGAAGAATTCTACAAATGGGGTGGTTCTCTTGATTCTGTTGCACTGGAGTCAGAAACCAGAATTCCGGGTGTAGATAAACGATTGATTCTAATCGAGCCAACGACTAATGGGCATCTTGAATCTGGTGTAATTGGTCAGGAATATATTGTAGCCAAAAAACTAGATGTTTCTATTGACATCGCGCGAGAACGAGTTCGTGTGCTAACACGACGTGAACAAGTTGGTAGAACAGGAGTCTATCAGACCTATGAATTAAAAGACTCAGAGAGTTTCGAAGAAGTAACAAAGAGATTACAAGACAGCGATCCAGCCTTACGCAGAACAATGGAACGCCGTGAAGGAAGGAGGCGATAACTCTTGGTAAGAAATATCGAAAAGCTTCAAGGAGGCTCTCTTCTAGTTGGGGCTCTTCCAAAGGGTTGTAGATTATGCACAAAGGGCTCAAAGATGGTGCTCTTTGTTACAGGTCTATGCGACAGCTCTTGTTACTACTGTCCATTGTCTGAAGAAAAAGCTGGTAAAGATCTTGTCTTTGCCGATGAGATGCCAGTTTCTAATGAGCAGGACATCATTTACGAAACAGATGCTATACGTGGTGAGGGTGCAGGAATAAGCGGTGGGGACCCTCTATGTACGATTAATAGAACTCTGGACTATATTCAGCTATTAAAATCGAAGTATGGAAAGGATTTCCACATCCATCTCTATACAAGCAAAACTGCAGTCAGTCAAGAGAATTTAGAGCAACTAAGAAACGCAGGGCTGGATGAGATTCGATTTCATCCTCAGAATGATGATTGGTCTGGAATTGAGCGTGCGTTAAAGTCCGGATTGAAAGTTGGAATTGAAGTACCTACAATACCCGGAAAAACCGAAAAGCTAAAACAAATCGCTTTACGAGCTGAAGAACTCGGGCTCGCTTTTCTTAACATGAATGAGCTTGAAGCAAGTGAAACTAATTTCGAGAATCTGAGATCTCAGGGTATGCGTTTAACGGATATGTCAAGTGCAAGTATTGAAGGAAGTGCTGAGGTAGCCAGAGAGGTCCTTGAATGGGCATCAGAGAATCTCACCAGTCTCTCAGTTCACTTCTGCTCCGCAAGTTTCAAAGATGCAGTTCAGATGAGGAATAGGCTTGAGCGTCGACTCGAGCAGACAATACGAGAATTTGAAGAACGCGACGCAGATGACACATTGGTAGTCGTGGGAATAATCAGAGCAACCCATGGGTCAAGACTAGATGAGGAGCAGCTTCAACAAATCCATCAAATATTGCACAATCAACTGGGAGTTCCAAGAGATATGCTAAATATTGATACAGTCAGAATGAGAATAGAGATGGCTCCTTGGATTATGGAAGATATTACTGACGCAATAAAGACAAGTCTTGAAGATATTGGCCCTCTTGAGATTGGAATTGCATACGAATACCCATCTTGGGATCGTCTTCAGACAATGTTTGAACCAATTTGATTACTGATTAATACGAAAACGAAGAATCGCAGCAAGTCCACCTAAACGATGAAGTTGTTCTCCAGTTGGATGCTCTGTGGATACAATGTGAAATGCACCCCTAATCTTCTCTGTATCACGAATCAGATTATCCATTCGTCTACGAACCTGTTCGGTGCCCTCTCTCAATTTCTTATCTGTGATGAGTAAATCCTCAACTGCTCCAAAATCAACTGCTTTCTTAACTTCCACATCACCATAGGCACCCAGTCCATCGTCTTTTGAAATATGTTCAATAAGAGATTCAATCAGCTTGGTTTCAGTTTCAACTTTGAGAGTACTTGCAGCTTTACCTATAACCCCTCGAAATAGAATCTCTTTTGCTCCTGGTACCCCTATTGCGTTTGTACTCTCCACAACTACTGAAGGGAGGTCTTTGATACCTGCCTTACTCAAATGGTCTCTAAAATGGTCCTTCACAAAACCGGGGCCTGCAATAACAATGAGTCCAATCTCTGCTTGTTCAAGCTGAGAACGGACAGCTAGAGCAACATCAACAAAGAAATCCCTCATGGTGGAGTCATGGGTCTTCTGATCTCCTCTTTTTCGTGAAATACTGGCACGAATATGCACAGCCTCCTTGATACCAAAATCTGCTGCTAAGAAGAGCTCTGCATCTCCATCCTCAATTGTAACAATCAGGCTGACTGGATTAAGTTGAGATTTAACGGCCTCCTTTAATCGGTCAAGAATATACTTTGGCCAGTGTTCCTTGATGATAGTCAGTGTGTCTCCCGGTTCGATATTGATGGTATGATATGTACCAGTGCTAACAAAGTCACTAGGTCCATCCATAATTGGTCCTTTGATTCTGACACGATTTGAAAATGTATGAAATGCCACATCTTCCACTCGAAGTGTTAGCACCATTGGCTTTCTGACACTATCTTGTTTTCTACTGTCTTCGCTCCCTACACGAACTCGTCGCATAGTCCTTGACTTAACCATATCCGCAGGTCCTACTGTATTGTAGAGGTGCCAGAGATCATCTAAGGTTTCAATCTTTAACACAATGGTACCTTCTTTGAGGACGCGTTTCAATATCTTCAATTTGCCACCGCCTGACCGGTCTTGTAATCAGAAGAAATAGTCTCTGCTCGCTTGCTCAGGGGACTTGTATGCTATTGAATAGGTGTTTCCCATATCAATGCCTCTACTCAACACTTCAGCATTAGTAACATGATTGGGTTGTACAAGTTGTGCACCTTCTTGTACTGCTAGGTCCCCTGCAATTCTAACTAATCCACCTAACTCTCGAAGTCGTAACGTCAGGGCATTTCTTTTTCCATCAAATTGGAATGCAATTTTTTCAGCCACCCTCAGGACTTCTTTCACAGATTCAGCTGTGAAATGTGGTACTTTTCCATCCTCCTCGACGGTCTGTGCAATGAATCGAATGAATTCATCCAAATTCTCTGGATTTTTCTCAATCCATGATTCTAGCATAATCTCATACCCGTAACCCCTAATTCTAGATCTGAGCGCTGGCAGGATTCCAACAATATTTTCAGTATTACAGGAAGCAAAAAGAATGAATTCACAAGGTACGTCATCCACCCTGACAGCAGCTCCAGAACTCAGAGGATTATGTCCTGAAATTGAGTACTTTCTCTCCTGCATCGCAGTAAGAAGATGGCTCTGATGTGGTCCTAGTGCAGATACCTCGTCAATGTAGAGAATTCCTTCGTGGGCCTCATGGATAGCTCCAGGAATTACTCGTTGATATGCAGCCATACCAAGTGTTTCAGCACTTCCATATGGGTCATGCTTAACATCACCAAGGAGTTCAACATGACTTGCTCCACTTACTCTGATGAACCTACTTGCATCTCTGCCTACCAAAACGCGGTCACTATCAACTATTTGTGGCTCTAATATAATTGAATTCTCTCCAAACCTCTCACGAGTAACTGCAATCTCATTTTCCCCTGACCTTTCGTAAATCATATGGTATGATTCATTTCCTATCTCTTCAAGGCTGGTAACCGTCTTGAGGGCAGGTTCTCTTACAACATCCAACATTCTGAAGAGACCATGGTAAGAGTCGCTATCTGACCAATCGCATCGTTTGTCAGTGTCACAGTTTGAACAAGTTGGTTCTGACGGTGTTGATAGACTGCTACATTTTGAGCATCTATATCCCATCTTGATTGCAATATCAATAGGAAGTCTATCTGGAGTTGAATAAAATACATTGCTGGGAGCTGAGATGTTTCCTTTAGGAATTTGTTCGTCTTTGATTTGAGAAATCACTACACTCGGTCTGTCAGGCAGGGCTTTGTTATGCTTGAGTAGTATCTCTTGTATGGGTGGAGTAAGAAGAGAATACGCAGCTTTTGCAAGCATTGACTTTCCAATACCAGGCACTCCACAAAGAAGGACATGCCTTCTTTGTTTCACAGCAGATTGAACAATGGTTACGGCATGCTCCTGGCCTATTATTCTCTGAAATGGATTCTTAGGAGTGATTACCTGTTCAGTTGTTTGCAGACTATCTAGAAGTGTCGTCACGATTAAGAGCCTCACATATGCTCCATCTCATGTTTCTCTATCACAACGAAATAATTGTGAGTATTACTTGACGAAAATCAGAAAAAGAAAGGTGTAAAGCTCGATTAGAGCTTCACATCCAAGCATCAGTGTCGAATTGATGATACTACTTGTACTCGACAACCAAATTTGTAATTAATTTAACACAAGAACCCACAAGACAATTACCTATGGGACAGTTTTTGTGCGCAACTTCAAAGAGTCTCTGTATTTTGCTCTCATTGGTACCTTTCAGCACAGTAACATTTGTGGTAACTGTGATTGATTCGAATCTGCTAGCTCCAGTTGATTCATCTGTATCGTAATCACCAGATATGTCTGAGTCCAGCTCAAATACTTCAACCCTTGCCTTTTCAAGAGCAATTTCAAATATTAGATTCACACATGATCCAATTGAAGCAAGGAACAGGTGATGGGGGCTAGTTGACCCTGGCTGTTCACCAAGCATTGGTGGAGGGCAAACAGTTGTACTCTCATGACCTCCAAGAGTGATAGAGTGTATCTTTGCTGCTCCAGTTTTATCTAACTTTACACTATATGTTGAGTTTCCCATTGTAATCATTCTCTATTGTTTGTTTTCGGGTATTTTACAGGATATTACATATCCTATCTAATCATCCCACTAATGTTGGGCGTCTACTGTTCCTTAATTAAGAATACTGAAATGTACCTTTTTTGAAATTATTGTCCCAAGTCCTCAAAGGTGAAGATTTTCAGACCGTTAGGCTTGACCTTAATGTCTGCTACAGCAGCTCCAATGAGAATCTCAGTTTTCTTTTTGGTTGCAATATCCACTAAACGTTGAGTTATTACTCCATCAAAGACAACTGCTGGAACTGTTTCCTGTTCCTCAAGCTTCTTTGCCAGATCTGCAACTCCACACTCGGCAATAACTTTCTTCTTATCATCAAAGAGAATAGCTTTGAAAGATTCTTTGATTGTTCCAATCTTGGAAGTATAAACCTCATCCACGGCTACAGGCTGTCTTCGTATAGGTTTCTTTCTTGCTGCTGGTACGGGTTTATTTCTTCTTGATGGGAAGTCATCAGACCTCCTTGTATCTCTGCGAGGTCGATCAAATTTCTTTGGTGGTACATCCTTCTTTGGTATAGGTTTCTTCTTACCAAATGTGGATTTTCTTGATTTGACTAATGCTAATGCCTTGGCCGCAGGAATCTGTGTCTGAAGCGCTTTAATGACTTCACGTCGTGTAAGTTCTTCGACCTCTTTTCCTTCTGGAGCCCTTGCAACATAGTGAACTTTAGCCACCTGCATTAATTCTCGAAAAATAAGATCTCCGCCTCGGTCCCCGTCAAGGAACGCAATAATCTTCTTTCCTCTTTTCTTTGTAAGGTCTACAATTGACTTTGGAATATTTGTTCCTTCAACTGCGACGGTATTCTTTATTCCACATTTCATGAGATTGATGATATCGGCACGACCTTCAACTATGATTATTTCCTTACTTCCAGTCAACTCTGGTCCAGCTGGAAGTTTATCAGGTCCATATTTTGCTATTGAAACCTTGCGACCTTTTGTGACAGCGGTGGTTATCTCGTCACTCCCTGGGGCTATGTCTTCTTCCCAGCCCTTCAAAATACTGATTGCCCTGCTTACAACTTTCCTTCTCTTGGCTCCTCGAATATCCTCAAGTTTCTCAAGAATTACTTTAGCAGTGCACGGACCAACTCTATCAACGGTTTCCAATGCAGCTGCAAGTATCGCAGTGGCAGTCTTATTCAATGAAACAGGAATTACTACTTCTCCTGTGCTGCTTCCACCCTTTGTTCTAATCGCAATCTGGATTCTTCCTATACGTCCTGTACGTTGAAGTTCTCGTAGATCCAGGTCTTCTCCAAGCAGTCCTTCGGTCTGACCAAAAACTGCTCCTACTACGTCTGGTTTGTCGACCACGCCATCTATCTCTATTCTAGCTCGAATTACATATTTAGCTGTACTTTGGTCGAAATCTGTTCCTATTTTAATGCACGTCTCCTGTGCTTTACTACCACGAACCCTCGTCATTCGACCGAGCTGGAACCTGCCTGCGTCTTACTAGGCTTAGGGCCTATGCCTCATGACTGTATTGAATCAGTCTACCTCGCCTGTCATTCTATTCCGAGTCTGTTTGGAACATGTGATATGATAACCGTGATGTGATGATCCTGTGAATGATAATAGTCCTAAGACTTGCGCGAGCTCGCTTTCCGACTCGAATTCTATCTTGAGTCGAGGGAACCATGGCGCATATGATATGATAATTTGCAAAACACGACTGAATTTGTTTCAGTGGTGTTATACAAGCTCGGCTTTTCCCCGAGCGTATTTGAAGCTGTCGTTACTACCATAAAACTTGAACGTGTGTATATACACTCAATTGCTGTTTTTTTGATAATTCGCGCCATGTGACAATGCTAATAACAATTCAATTCTTGATTATTATGTTCGGGAGTATATTGTCCCACTCACGAGGGCACGCTGAGGTTTATCCAATGAAGTGTTGCGCATTGGGTGGGTTACATCCTGGACATTTGCCTGACAAATACCAATAGGACGAACCACAACGGACTCTTATGATGGGGATGCTTATCCCACAGATGAACTGAGGGTCACCCCGGTATCGTACATTGTCAGGTTGGTCGGTACCAACATTCCCGACACGAGACAGCTCAGTGGAGCCAGATACAATTCTGAAGCCGTGATGCTGGGAGTTAGTGTGAAGGGTTACAGGTGCTGACCCCTATATCACTACACTTCTATTTGATATCTAATGACTTCCCTGGTGTTACTATCTCAACCTTAGTTCTAGGACTTTTTTCTGCAACCAGCTTTCCAAACTCCTTTGGATCTGCTTTTATTGCTGGAAACGTGTCATAATGCATAGGAATGACGACTTTCGGTTTCAGAAGCTTTGTTGCTACTGCTGCCTGATGGATATCCATTGTGTAGTAAGATCCGATTGGGCAGAAAAAGACCTCAGGTTTGTATAGTTCACCAAATAATTCCATAGTAGCAAACAAACCTGTATCTCCTGGATGGTAGAATGAACCGTTGGGGAATTTTACTATGAACCCAGTTGGTGCACCCACTCCACAGGAATGAAATGCCTGTACAAGTGTAACAATAACTCCATCAACATCTACACTCCCTCCAATGTTCAGAGTATGAACATTTTCGAGGCCATCTGACTGAGCTTGGATTGCAAGTTCATTAATTGCAATGAAATATGCCCCAGTCTTCTTACATATCTCAACGGCCTCTTGATATCCATGGTCTCCATGATCATGCGTTACAAGAACTAAATCCGCCCTCTCAACATCCTTAACTTTGATTGGTGAAGTAGGTCCATTAAGCCATGGATCCACATAAACCGTTTTTCCATCTGATTCTATTTTGAATGAAGCATGTCCAAGGTATGTAACCTTCATGGTCAATAATCTCCTAACGAATATTCTCCTGCAAACATATCACTTCTATGTTTCGACATTACATTAGACGTGCCAATCTGAAACTTAAATACAGTGTCAATCTGACTTAATATACAGTGACTGAATATGGGAGATAAACCACATCCAGACTTTATGAAGGCAGGAAAAATTGCAGGCAAAGTTCTCAGTTTCATTGAGGGTGAGGTTAAACCTGGAGTGAAAGTGCTCAAAATTTGCAGACTTGTAGAAGAAAAGATAATGGAGCTTGGTGCTAGTGGTTTTGCCTTTCCTTGCAATGTTTCAATAAATGAGGAGGCTGCACATTACACTAGTCCTCATTCAGATACGAAGGTTTTCCCGAACACGGGACTTGTGAAGGTCGATATTGGAGCACATGTCAATGGATACATTTCTGATACAGCAATCACTGTTGATTTGGATGGGTCATACGAAAAATACATTGTTGCTGCAAAGAATGCTCTTGAGGCCGCAATAGAAACTGTTCGACCTAATGTCAAATTAGGTGAGGTTGGTCGAGCAATCGAGAGTACTATCAAAAAACAAGGGTTGAAACCGATACATCAACTCTCAGGCCATCAGCTTAAACCATGGATACTTCATGCAGGAAAGAATGTTCCTAATGTTGGGATGAAGGTTTCTTCAGCAATGAATCTTGGTGAAACATATGCAATAGAACCGTTTGCGACCAATGGTAATGGTACAATCAAAAGTGGTCCATATGCATACATTTTCTCAAACAATATGAAGAACAAGAAAAAGCTAGATCGCGATACGCTCCGAGTTCGCAATGCTGCTAGACAGATGTTCAAGACTCTACCTTGGGCTGGACGTTGGCTACATGGTAAAATCACTGGAGTTGATGCTAATGTGGCTATCAAGGCGTTGCAGCGTGCTGGCGCCATTCATGGTTATCCCGTACTTTATGAGGGTAAGAATGGCATGGTGTCTCAGTTTGAACATAGTGTCTTTGTTGGTCCTGAAGGGGCCATTGTTTCTACTCGTCGTGATAATGAAGTATAGTAGCGGCATGGAACCGCTTAAGAGCAACTAAGATTTTTCATGTGCTAGGTGTTACTGTGGTCACCAGTCCCAATTCTGCATCAATCAAATCCGGTAAAATAGCCGCGAAAGTTCTCAAAGAAATCAGTGCGATGATTGAACCAAAAGCTAGCATAATCAAGATCTGTTCAACAGCTGAAAAGAAAATCAGGGAATATGGAGGAGTTCCTGCATTTCCTTGCAATGTTTCAATCAATCATATAGCTGCACATAGTACTTCTCCAAGAGGTGATAAGAGTGAAGTTCCTGAGTTTGGACTTGTTAAACTAGATGTTGGTGTTCACGTAGACGGTCATATAGCTGATACTGCACTGACTGTTGATATTGACGGAACTCTTGAGGGGTTTGTTGCAGCTACAGAAGATGCTCTTTCAGAGGCTATTGATACTATTCATCCAGGTATCGCCTTGGGAGAAATTGGTGCAACTATTGAGAGTGTGATAAAAGAATACGGTCTTCGACCAATCTCCAACTTATCAGGTCATAACCTTAAACGTTACAATTTGCATGCTGGAAAACAAGTTCCTAACGTCAAGAAACGAGGAACCCCTACTGTTGAGATTGGTGAATACTATGCAATTGAACCATTTGCCACCAGTGGTATTGGGACTGTAATTGACAGTGATTTTGTCTACATCTTTGCAAACACAGGTCTTGACAAGACTCTGGAAGGGACCACAGAAACACTAAGAAAATATCTACGAGAAAAATATGGTCCATTACCCTTTGCATCTCGATGGATTGGCACAGCAAGCAAGAAAATTGATGTAGTTGAAGAAATTAGATTGCTAATAAAAGAAAAAGTGATTCGTGGCTTTCCACTGCAGATAGAAAAGAAAGCTCGACCCGTTAGTCAGGCCGAGCACACGATCTTCATCTCAGAAGATGGTCCAGTTGTTCTAACTGAAAGAACTTAGACATTGTACTTCTTTTTAGGTTCTTCTCGAATCATGTATACTCCCTCAATTGTCATTCCAGTCTGACATTTGGGACATGCTTCTTCAACAGTCTTGAGAATGTAATCTCCTTTCTTGAAATCACGTATCTCCTTGAAATCACAATTATTGCATCTAATCTCTGTAATTGTCGGTGGTGGAAGCTTCTCTTCTTTTGGTTTCCCTGCAGTTAATAGAGCAAATCCTATTGCCATGACAAGTAGACCCAAGAACGAATACACGTATGACATTGTTGATGTATCATTCATTCCAAAGAACAGGAGTACGAATCCAACTGCTGCTAATGCTATTCCAATAAGTTTTGATATCAATCCCACTTCTTTTCACCTCATAGACCAATGCCGATTGTATTTCCAATTCCTGCTAAGATGACACTTTCTCCAGGGTTTGTTCTTTTCAGGATTACAGACTTGATACGTTCAATCACTTCAGGAACTGTATCGAGTATCTTCTTATCCATCACACCTACTGCAGTAGCCTCATCTTCCTTGATGACAATAGCCTCTATTCCAATCCCGTACTCAGTTGCAGCCTGTTCTATCGCAAACTTTTCTGGACCAGGGTCTCCAATTGCAGCACCTGTACCTTCCGCAACTCTTCCAAGTTCTTCTCCCTCGAACTTGAGTGCAGCGTCAATAGTGATAATTCGTGATATCTTCTTCCCATGCTTCTCCATAAGATTCTTAACACCAAACCCTGGCTTCCCTACGGTTCCACCAGGACCAGTAGCTCTTAGGGCATAGACAGTACGTCCTTCAGTTTCCACGGTATAGTATCCCACTTCTTTTGAAATCTCATGGGTGTAGCTCTCTGGAGTTGCACCAAATTCTCGTGCGAATTTAGTGATGACCAATGGTCCTATTCCATCTCCGATAGGTTTGCCCTGTGAAAATGCACCAATGGCATCAAAGTATGCCTTGGCTAGTCGAAGTAGTTCTGGCATCAGCATGTGTATCTGCATGATCATTATCTGACTACCAGTCTTCTTTCCTAGGATGTAAAAGTGTCTGACTATACGATAGATGAGTCCTAGCACTTGAGTAACTTCAAGTGTGTTCTCAAGATTCTGGTTCATGCTCCCACTTGATTCAGGTGCGAGGTCCGCAACGAACTCTTGGAATCTATCTCTACGTACATCGAGAAGATGATCAAGACGCTTCAAGATTCCTGCTGGATCAAGATCTACAGGCATTATTGTGAAGTAGTCCATGAATTGGTCTAATTCCTTTGCAACTTCTTCCTCAGAATGTCCATATTCCTTGAATGTTTCTATTGCTGTCTGTCGTGACTTGACAAACATCCGTTTCATCTCAGCTAATCCTACCTCTATCTGCTTCAGAAATTGCCACAACTGGAACTTTGCTCCATATAGCATGAATAGCATCATAAAGGCGAAGAATGCGATCTGAATAATCCCGCTGAATTCGTCTGTTGCTCCTATCTGCATGAAAATCAAATCCTCTGCATTTTGTATTCTTTTAATGGCTTCTATCTCTACATTTTCAAAAATCATCAGAAGAAGAATGTGGCAGCTCATGGGCTTGTCACACGCTCGCGCAGTGCACATTTCCCATAACGAAAATCAGCACATCGACTTGAGTCCTATCTCCTCTCTTGCACTAATTTACAATGACTCGACTTGAATTGTATATAGAGATAGTCACAAGAATTGTTTCATCCTAGCTCAGACTATAATACGTTCATAAGCATAAAAAGGAAGCACTCAGTTGTGATGAGCTTTGGACTAGGCAATCTTCCTACTAGACTATAACTTCAAAGATGAGGGGAAAAAAACCTTGCCCGATGGCAATCTTTAAAACCGAACGCATAAAACAACGTCTTGATGGCGGCCATAGGCTCCAGGGAGATACCTGATCTCAGCCGAACTCAGCAGTCAAGGCTGGAGCCGTTTGTGGAGATGTGCACTGCGCGAGCGTGTGACAGGCCACAAAGCTGCCACTATTTCTCCTTTTACTCATCAACCCACCAACGTTGTACATTGAGCCATTGAGATTCCAGTTCTTTGAATACTCTTTCCGCGTCTTCTGTATTATCTCGGAGCCATTTCTTTAGGATTGCCCGTTTTCGTACATCATTTGGAGGTGCAATAATTGCCAACTTCATAGCTTCCTTTTCACCAGCTGTAGTCCATCTCCATGATACGGTAACATTTCCTGATTTTCTATGATAATGAACAGAAACTGGTGAAACACTCAAACGGACTCTCAAGCTCTCAACGATTTGTTTTTCATCTTGTATAAAATTACTTGGATTATCTGTTACAAGCTGATATAATCTCTTAGCTGCTTGAGCTGTCTTTGCATCTTTAGAGTCCCTTAGTTTCTTGAGCTTACCAACTGGGAGTCTCCATCTAGGTCCTTCTTTCTTCCCATGATCCTTGATTAAATCAATCTCATCTTTTCCAATACCAAATTGTAACATAATCGAATGATTACATGATATCCTTCCAGCTCTAACAGAACCATCTTCAGGAATTGTATCTGCCGTAAAAGCACATGCCACTTCCCAAGTCATCGCTTCTAGAAACTCTCTGTTAAGTTGAGGATTATGTTTAGTTTTATTTCCAGGTTTTAGTCCCATTTTCTGTAGTATAATCCCAATGATTTTGGGCATCAAACATTTGTAGACATTTGATCTCTTATCTTTGACAACTCTTTTCTCTTAGACCTCGCTTGGGATAGGAACGCACTCACATCATCATCCCAAGTTCCGTCCTCTTTTAGGAGTCGTTGGTATAGATTGTGAGTATAGCTCTGGAAAGTTGAGGGCCTCAAGCATCGTATGGTTAGTCCGTGTTCCATTCCCAATGGAGGTAATTTTGAAGCTAGTTCATATGCAGACATTTCTGGCAATCTTGTTAGAAGGATAGATTGTTTCCCATCATCCCCAAGCATCATGAGTGTGGTAGGTGTGAAATCAAGAAACGCACTACTAATCGAGGTCACCTTCTCTGGAGGCCCATGAATAACTGTAGCTAGTGAAATAAGATTCTGATTTGATGCTTCATAGAAAAGCTGAATTATATTCCTGTCTGAGAGGTCAGTCAATAGATTCTGAACTCTTTTACTATTGAAACCCCAAGGTGCGAGGTACTCGTCTCTTTCTAGACCTGCTAATCTGATTCCTTCTGATGCGAGATCTATTGCTTTTGCTTCTTCTTGATTAATACGATAACTACCAATATTCTTACCAATCCGAAATTGGTTTGTTAGTTTCTTGAATGAACTTGTCTTTTCAATAGAGGCTAAAATCCTATCAGTTGGAATCTCCCAAGCTTTCTTTTTCTTATCAAAAAGTACAATATTAGAAGTTCGTACTATCAGGTCCACATCAATTACATTTGGTAAAGCTCTCTTTACCTGAATTGCTGCTGCTGGAGGCATAACCATGACATGGAGATAAGGCGTACTATCACCCGCTCTTCCCAGACGAGTTATGAATTCCATATGTCTGTGTGGCCATCTATACGCTGCTCCAAGGTAAACTAATTTGGAAAGTCCTAGTGACCTATGATTTACTCGGCCCAAAAGTCTGAGTTCATATACCAATATTGCAAGTCTCTTTTTCCAAGATTCAGTGGACTTCTTTGCGGCTGTTTTCGTTATTGGTAGTTTATCAATTACTTTCCCTTTCTCTCTCAATTTCTCCAGAATATCCACTGCAATATCAGACCAATTTGGAAATTGCTCAACAGTTTTTTGCCAAAATAAGAGCCAAGGAGAATCCGGTATAGATTGGGCAATTGTTCTAGTGGGTGAGATTAAGTCCTTTCTATCTGCTTGAGTCAATATTTTCAGATACTGAGGCCATTCGACATTATCTGTCATACACATTAAATGCCCCTCTAGTAATGCTCCCAGTATTGGGAATGACCAGAATTTGTACAGGTAGTCTATTGGATCTTCCACTGGAAGTTCATTTTTCAATACAAAAGTTAGAAACAGCATTAGCTGTTCTTGAACAGCAACAGGGAATGAAGGTGGAATAAGTGGCGAAAGAGTTTCCCTCATTGTCTTTCCAAGTTGGAGATTTGGGATGGAAATATCACCCAGAATTCTACCAAATTCTATCCAGGAAACAGATGGGTCATCCAAAACACTCAGGATTTCTTCTCTTTCTGCAGAAGGAACTGCAGACCATATGGTCTGATACCAAATCCCCCTAAATTCTTGACTATCAATTATAGAGAGAGCTTCAGATTCATACGGGAAGATGGTATGTGCTTCATGTATTTGACCAGTAGTTAGATCTGCGATAGTAAGCCAAAGTTTGGAACTATTATTTATCTCTTGAATAATGTATAGACCATGCTCCTTTCCGCTTCTCATTCTACCATAGAATCCTTGCGATGATGGAGGAAATATTTCCTCTGTGTATTGTCCACCTTGTGGAGAATAAGGTCGAGTGGTCAATAGATGTGGTTTTAGTCTTATTTCAACAGGGTTTTCTAGCGAGTATGTCTGATGATTATTATTTATCCCTTGGACGAATTGCTCTGACATTTCGTACAGAGTAAATTGCTGTTCATTACCTGATACAATCTCACCTGAATCAAGTTTAATGGACATTCCTCTACTATCAATTACTATTGATCCCGTAGTGCATTCTCCGTCAATCCAAACTCGAACATTTCCAATCTCAGATGAAGACAAATGAATGTGCTCCTTAGAGGAATATATCACTTATTCATAAGAGCACTCTTTTTAGAATTGCTCATCAATCATATGTTTCCATTTGTATTGAAAAAGAAGCAAGATTGCCCCCAAATAGGGGACAATGAATGTGGTTTATCATTTGAGATGATGTTAACTGATGAAATTGAGAACGTACCGAATTCACCACGGTTCCGGCACACTAGGGCTAAAGTCAGGTATCATTGTATATTCACACTCACATGTAGGTTAGTGTATTTTGAAAGTAGACACCATATTCTTTGATAGTAGCTAATTCAATGGTAAAAAGTATCAAAATCCTGCAATGATGAAGAAAATCGAAGGTATATTGATGGGTGGTTTATTAGGTTCAAAAAGCACCAAAATAACTAGAATGAAGATTGGTGTTTGAACTTCATTTGACACAGCTCAATGGAGCAATTGACGAAAACTTCTTAACCCAACTCCTGTTTTTCACTCTCAACACCGGGGACGTGGCCTAGTCCGGTATGGTAACGGGCTCCAGATCTGGGCTCATTTCGAGCCTTGAAGACAAGGGGTCAATATCTACCCGTTGCTGAAGACACTCGTCGATCGGGAGTTCAAATCTCCCCGTCCCCACCAATTTTCTTCCAAGTATCGTATCATCCATAGTTGTAATAAGGTCCCTCATCATCTAATGATGTATGACCAATGACGGAACCAGTCTTCGAGGTATTGCAGGTATTGATGAGGCTGGTCGAGGCCCTATGATGGGTCCGATGGTGATTTGTGGGATTTTGGTTGAATCGGGAAGACTTCATGAACTAATTGCGATTGGAGCTAAAGATTCTAAGACTCTCACTCACAAACGTCGACTAATACTGAAAGAGAAGATAGAGAAAGTTGCCTCAAAGATTGAGCTTCGAACTGTTTCTGCAGCTGATATTGACCGCTTAAGGAAACGAACTACCCTGAATGAGATTGAGGTTGAGGCGTTTGCATCTATAGCTAAAGTTCTGAATCCTCGGGAGATTTATCTTGATGCAGCAGATGTGATTGCTGAACGTTTTGGTACTAAGATTGGCAAACTTAGTGGAATTGCTGCAAAGGGTGCAATAATTGTTTCAGAACATAAGGCAGACTCAAAGTATCCCATTGTATCCGCAGCTTCAATCATTGCTAAAGTAGAACGTGACCATACGATTGAAACTTTTCACAAGAAGTATGGTGATTTTGGTTCTGGATATCCAAATGATCCAAAAACTGTGAAGTTTGTTAGACATCTGGTTAGAGATGGAAAGAAACTACCACCTATCATCAGAAAAAGTTGGAAGTCAGTTACTAGAATGATTGATGAAGAATCAACAGACCAGACAAAATTAGACTCATTCTAGGCTAATCCCCAGACCTCTCTTCGATGATTTTTTTGAGTTCTCGAGGTTTATCAATATCATCTAATTCGAGCTGTCTGATGACTGGAAGGTCTACTACATTTTCATCACTTTGTCCTTCTTCTACGATGATAACAGCATCTGCCTCTGTAACCTTTGATACACTCTTGAGAATCTCCATGCGTTTCTTCAGGCTCCAACTCTTGAGTGAACCAATTCCTGAGATTAATGGTGCATCATCTTCTTTTGCTGCTACATGGAACGGTGCACGGTCAGTCCAAAGTACCTTCATCCCTAATCGAGCAAAGAACTCATTGACCCGCACTTCCAGAACATCTGTTGGAGCCCCATGCTGCATTGTTGGAATATCTGCTCGCTCCTGAAGAAGGTCGATGGGTATCATCAAATCTGTTTCAAGAACTTTCTCAAGTCGTTCAGCAATGTCTATACTAACATCCATCTCATCTTTTTCATAGGCCAGAACAGCTCTTGCTGATACTTGGATACAGTCTGCAAGATTTCCTGTTGACATCTGTTGTTCCAATCTTGCTTCTCGTAGTTTGGCTCCATTGATGGCTACCAGTCTGCCACCTCTCTGTGCAAATTCTTTTGGCATTCTCTTTTCAACGATCATGCTTTGAAAACTACGAGGCGCGATAGTAGACACTCCATGTCGCTTGTAGACAACCCCTGAATCAAGTTGCCCTTTTCTTGTTTTATGACCAACAATTAATGGTGTTGCGTTAAAGAAATGAGCTACAAGTTGAAGGGCATCTGCATCTTCCTTGGTCAGAGCATCAATATTCGATAATACTTTGACTAAGAGAAGTTGTTCTCCTTTTCGAGCAACTAAATCAAAACAGCTTGGTCTCACATCACATTGCGAAGATAGACTAAACCCGGCCTCATCTAATTGAGAAATGAGTTCTTGTGTGAGTCGGGTTCTTGCTTTTGTCAATCTTTTCGACCATTATTCAATCAGTGATGAATCCTTTTCAGGATATCTAATAGTACTAGTTCTTCAAAGAATCACTTTTCTTGGTATCTCTTGATGTAGTGAATACAATTCCAAGACTTGTTGTGGATGGCATCTTCTGTCTGATAATCTGTACTTGCGGTCTTGAAAGCTGCTCAACTGGTTTCCAAGTAGCTAAATTTTCCCATGCTAGGTCATCATATCCTAGGATTTTATGAACCATGAATAATTCAGTTTTGTTTCCCGATACTGAATGAATCCCTGGTCCGTAATCAATGCGTCTTAGTAAGACAATAGGGAGTCTAATAGAATTGTGAAATTGCTTTGGAACCTCATTGCTTAACCACTCAAGTTCTTCAGCCTTAAAGACTGATTTTTCACCAGAACGGGTCATGAAATGCGGATTTTCTTCCTTGAGAAGATGTGCAAGACGGGTTCTCGCGCGTGGTAGATGGTCATTTAGAGTATCGATATCATGTTCAATCAACTTGTCTATTTTGGAGTTCACGTCATATCCTCCGTCACCCGACAGACTACGAATCTATGATCCTTCTCTAAAGGTTCAAGATTAATATTCTCAACTATCTCTAGACCTCTATTGTCAAGTTCCGCTATCTCTCTACTATAGACCTCTTCAAGACTTGATGTTGAATCAATGCTCCGTGCTTTAATTGCTAACATTCCCCATGCACCAAAAGAACAGAAAGTCTTCAGATTCTCATATAGAATGCTGGCCTGATTTGGTTGCGCTACATCCTGATAGACCACTTCTATGGTTCCTGATACCAGTGGAGCATATCGAGTAGGATGTCTGGCATCATCTAAAATGGGAATTATATTGGGCCGAACAGCAGCAAGCTGAACTAAATCTCTTACAGTCCGTTGGGAGAACTCGACGGCATAGATTACACCATTTGGTCCAACGATATCGGAACAGTGACTTACTGTAGTACCTGATGCTGCTCCTAGATACAGAACCTTTGATCCAGGTTGGATTGGCATTTCTCTCAATCCTCGTTTGATTGCAGCAGAGAGCTTGGACCTTCTCGGTGACCATAGTCGGAATTCATCTTCTCCTTCTTTAACTAATTTTTCCCCATAGACACTAGTTCCTGGAACAAGTGACTTGGTGGATATTGATTTCTGCTCTCTGTCAGTTATTGAGTAGACTCCAGAGAATTTGTAAGGTTCAACTTTCAATATTTTCTACCTCCACCTCGTCTTCTATTGTCCCGCTTGTGATCTCTCCTTGGTGAGTGATCTCTCCTTTGTGGTCGTTTCCTTTCCACCGGTTTAGGTGGTTTGGGCGGAGGCGGGTTTGGATTTTGCTTCTTGATTTCTTCCACCCGTTTCAAGAAATCTTCTCTAAGGGATATTCCAATGTTTCTATCTGAATATGCATCTATTCGAGCTGCAATTGATAATTTTCCTGCTAGCGCTCTAGCAATCTTTCCTCTCTGCCAGTAAGGCGCAGTATTAATCTCTGATACACGAAAGATGACTCCATGTTTTGGAGGGTCTGCCCCAGTCTTGAGACTCCTGAACAGCGCTTTCTCTGCTCCAAACACTTGAACAGTACTTGATGGCTTACGGGCAAGTTCTTTCAGAGAACCTGCTAAACTAATCAATCGAGCTCCAACAAGTGACCCAACAAGAGCAGTCATATTTGGTGAAATATTCTGCATTACTATCTCAACATAATCTTCGAGTTCTTTTCGTGTATTGTAAAGGTCGTCAATGGCAATTGCAAGGGTCTTGATGATGTTTAGGTCTATATCTCGTAGTTCAGCTCCTATATCTCCCGGAATTGCCTTCAGAATAAGTTCCGTAGAGTCATCAGAAATTCCTGCAGATACTAACAGGTCTTTTGTCATACTCTCTTTATCACTGCACTCTCTGAGTAATCGTGCATACTGGTCTTGATCTTCTACTAGTTTACTTAGTGAGGGATGATGAACTGAATACCACTCCCGCAGTCTCATCACAAATATGTTAATTGATTTATCAATTTCATCAATGGCATCGATTGCATTCTTTACAAGAAGATCTTTTTCTCCACTTGCAGCACTCACTTTTGCTTTTGACAGTCTAATGGCTACATCACGTCTGAACGAGGAAATTTCCTCAGGGGTTTTTGTGATTCCAAGTTTTGTGAGATATTCATCCAGATTCTCTCTAAACCATTTTGTAATTTTATTCGGCTTAATCTGCACTGATAGGTGTCCAACTCGAGAGAGGGCACGAGCTAACATCTGCTCCTCTACAAACACTTCCTTTTCACCCAATTTCTCAATCTCAGCTGCTATTGCATCAGTTTCAGGAGTTGCCTCCCCCTCACCTATTGCTAAAAGATTAGAAACTGCCAATCCTACATCTGGATAGACAACATGCTTTGCTACAACTTCGTTTTTCTCATCAAGTACGAAGGTTCCGAAGGCTGATAATGCGAGATAGACTGGCATAGTGAATCCGTCCAATGCTAGATTGAATGCTTGAGTAACTGTATTGCGAATAAATGTTCCCAACTAGCTTATTACCGAGGAATATCCATCTCAAAACTAGGTGATGAAGTGAAGATACAGGGATACTGGTTAGCATCAGGTATTCTGGGTGTTACTGCATCAACGATGCTTCGTGCATTGAACTCGGGAGCGGACGCAGTTGTCACTAAATCTATCGGGTCAATTCCACGAAAAGGCCATCATGGTCCTATTCTAGCGACATCCCATGGAGGTCTCCTGAACGCGGTTGGTCTTACCAATCCTGGAATTGATGCTTTCGAAGAGGAGATGCTGGTACTCAGAGATGCCAAAGTTCCAGTTGTTTTGAGTGTGTTTGGTGATAGTCCAGAAGAAATTGCTGCAGTCGCAGAGAAAGGTGCCAAGATGGGGCCCTCGGCTATTGAACTGAACCTTTCCTGTCCACATGCAGAGATAAGCCAGATTTCACACAGTCCCAAGATCACTCACGAATATGTTCGAGCAGTAAAAGATGTAGTCAATCTTCCTGTATTTGCTAAATTAACACCTAATGCCTCTGATTATGTTTCTGTAGGAAAAGCAGCTCAAGATGCTGGAGCAGATGCTGTTGTTGCGATAAACACGGTACGAGGAATGAAGGTAGATATCCATCAGAAGCGCCCAGTTCTTGGTAACATAGCAGGAGGGCTTTCAGGTCCACCAATCTTTCCAATTGCAGTTCGATGCATCTACGACCTTTACAATGCTCTATCAATTCCAATCATCGGAGTTGGAGGCGTATCAACTTGGGAGGATGCAGTAGAAATGCATCTTGCTGGGGCAAGTGCAATACAGATTGGAACTGCAGTGATGGAAGATATAGAGGTATTCTCGAAGATTAAGAAAGGAGTGAATGCCTATCTCAAAGAGAAGGGTCACAAAAGCGTGGATGACATTGTTGGTGCTGCAGGAGGGACCAAGTCATGAAAATGGATGAACTCTTGGGAAATCCTGTTTCCGTGCGGATATCCAGGGTCATCACTGAAACCCCACATTCAAAGACACTACAATTTTCCTTGGAGAATTCGATTGCATTCCAACCCGGGCAGTTCATCATGGTCTGGGTGCCCACCGTGGATGAAGTTCCTATGAGCATTTCTTCATGGAATCCTCCAGAGATGGGAATCACAGTACAATCAATCGGAGATGCTACCCAAGCACTAGTTTCAATGTCCAAGGGTGATTGGATCGGCATCAGAGGACCTTTTGGAAACCCATTCAGTACGAACAGTAAGAAGGCACTAGTTGTTGGGGGCGGTGTCGGAATAGCACCATTGAGACCGCTTGTTTACAATCTTCTCGATGGAGGTTCAGAGGTCACTCTTGTTTTGGCTACGAAGACTAAGAATGAGCTAATCTACCTTGAAGAGTTTGAAAATCTCAAGCATACCAATCTCCAAATAGAGATCGCAACAGACGATGGCTCCTTAGGGCTCAAAGGATTCGCAACTGATGCGGTATCAATAATATTAGATGGAAATGAATTCGATAGAATGTACACTTGTGGACCTGAGATGATGATGGCTGGTCTCTATAAACTTGCTAAGAAGAGAAAAATAGGATTCCAAGCCTCTCTGGAACGATTCATGAAGTGTGGATGTGGCATCTGTGGTACATGTGCTATGGATCCAACAGGGCAACTTGTCTGTGCAGATGGTCCAGTATTCACTGGAGAGCAATTAGCAGGACTCACTGATTTTGGAAAATATCACCGTGATGCAGTGGGTATGAAGAAAGAGTGTTGAATTTCAAATAAATCAGATTATTTTCTGACTCCAACGACCTGTCCTTGAATTACGCGTTTATGGAAGTTTCTCTTATTCCGTACACGAGGAATTGGTGAGTGCCTTTCACGACCCTTTACCTTTGGTGTGGACTCTCGGACTTTACCAGCTTTTGTTAGTGAACCGTGTGAACCAGGCATTGTAATGTCACCTTGACTTACCTGTAATTCTGAAAAGTTATCATAAAAACCTATCCAATTGGCACTCTGTTTTTGACAAAAAGTGGTATAATTCTAAAATGTTTGACGACCTTAAATGACAGAAACGGTACCGCATTATATGACCCAACCACAGCTGCGTCTACTGTCGAGGCCTTCCCTAAGTGAAGACCATACCCCCCTATACGTAGACGTCGATAATGCGCGGCTGTGGGATTTAATTTTTGATGAGAAAGTTCATCTTGTTCTAAGAAGACCAGCTCTTGTTGAGCTTGCACGACGAAAGGATCCAAAATTGATGGATTACTGTGAAAACCTTCTCAAATCCGATGATTATGAAGAATGGCTAACAGGTTTAGCCACATTGTCTGCGGTAGGAACTAACGAAGCTGTTGACAGTCTCATTCTTGCTTATGCACACTCATTGAATGAGGATCGGAGGACTGTTCTCACATACGTTGCGAAAATTCTCACTGCAGAACATATCAAACCATTCAGCATCATGGTCCGTGAGGTGGCAGTTCCTGGAGAAATCGAGATCACTGGTTGGACAAGAGTGGCAATTTCCACTTTGCAGGATGCCTGCAAACGATTTGGTGTTGAAACAATCATTGACGGAAGAATCCCTGATCCAATTGAGGAAGCAGCCGAATCCCACACAATTGATGACCTGGCCTTGACTCCTGAGTAATAATCCGTCAAGACCACATTCTATTAAACCAAATCATGTTGATTTTGAGATAATATGACCGGTCCTAGCGATGATTATACCCTCTACAGAGAGATAGTTGAAGCACTTCTCAGCTCAAGTGAGCCGCTCAGTCGTAAGACGGTCAACAAGATCAAGAATAAGATTTGCGCAAAATATCACGCTGAACGGACTCCTTCTAATGCTGATATTTTACAGGTCACCATTCCCGAAGAAGCTGAGATTCTTCGTCCATTTCTACAAAAACGTCCAGTCCGTACGATTTCTGGAGTGGCTGTAGTAGCTGCCATGACAACACCTCATGAATGTCCTCATGGTAAGTGTGCATACTGTCCAGGTGGGCCAGACCTTGGAGTTCCCCAGAGTTATACTGGTCATGAACCTGCAACCATGAGAGGTATTCAGAACGAGTTTGATCCTTTCAGACAGGTAGATAGCAGATTGACCCAGCTGAAAACAATCGGGCACAGTATAAACAAGGTCGAGATGATAATCATGGGTGGGGACTGGTGCTCAAAACCAGTGGAGTACCAGCAATTCTTTGTGAAGGGTAGTCTTGATGCTATGAATGGCAAAGTTAGTGAAACTCTCGATGAGGCAAAGAAAATCAATGAAACTGCCGAAGTTCGCAATGTTGGGCTGACCTTTGAAACTCGACCAGACTGGGTCACTCAGGAAAGCGTTGACGTGATGCTTGAGATGGGGGCAACTCGTGTAGAACTGGGTGTACAGACACTCTCTGATGAGATACTGGAAACTGTTGAACGAGGACATGGAGTCGATGCTACAGTGCAGGCAACCAAACTACTCCGTGATAGTGGTCTCAAGGTATGCTACCACATGATGCCAGGTCTCCCAGGAGCTAATCCCGATGGTGATATTGCAACCTTTGAACAACTCTTCTCAGATTCAAGATTTCAACCAGATATGCTCAAGATATATCCCACCCTTGTTGTGAAGAACACCAAGCTGTATGAATGGTGGCAGGATGGCAAATACATTCCATACACCAACGAACAGATAATCTCTGTCGTAACATCTGCTGTAAGCAAGATGCCCGAATACGTTAGAATTCAGAGAATGCAACGTGATATTCCAATGCACCAGATCGAAGCAGGTCTTAGTCAAGGAAATCTTCGCGAACTGGTTCATCAAAAAATGAAGGCTGAGGGTCTAAGGAACCCGACCATTCGGTTCAGGGAGATCGGACACTTTCAGATGCGTACTAAGGAAGAAGTAAACCCTGAGAATATGCAACTTGTTCGTCGTGAATATGATGCTGCAGATGGAACCGAGCTCTTTCTCTCCTATGAAGACCCTGCATTGGATGTGCTCTTTGGGTTCATTCGTCTTAGACATCCCAGTGAAAATGCTCATAGACCTGAAATCACGGATAAAACATTCATCATCCGGGAATTGAGAGTATATGGTCCAGTAGTTGATATCGGCGAACGAGATACTGATGCATGGCAGCATCTTGGGCTAGGAGAAAAGATGATTTCTGCTGCTGAAGAGATTGGTAGAGCTGAATTTGAGGCTTCTCAAATATTTGTTAACAGCGGAATTGGTGTAAAGGAGTACTATCGAAAGCTTGGATTCACCGACAGTGGCCCCTATCTTTTCAAAAATCTTGGATAACTATAAAGATCCTTACTGGTACGTCTGGGTGACTTCCTAATATACAAATACAAAATTCCTAGGCATACATATCTAAAATTATTAGAACACGTGTTCCAAAGAATAACAAAACAATATATCTTTTAGAAGGATTAAGTAGAAAGAAGATTCAAGGTGTGAATTTCTTGAGCAAATGGAAAATTAACCCTATTTCACTAATTGCATTCACTCTGTGCAGCATATTATTGCTTATGGTCCAATTCGGTGTTATCTCTCCAAGTGGATTAATTGTAATTTCCTTATCCCAATACACATTGTTGTTTTGGTTTTCAGTTATAGCTTTCATTATCTCTACGGCAAATCTCGTTGTAAGAATCCCAAGCCATGCAGGATGGTCTACAGGTTTTAGCGGAGAGATTGTTCGTACTGTAAAGATTGCCGGCGAAAATAAGGACTATTTCCTTCAAGGTAAAGGTGATACTTGTATCAAAGAGGCTCTTCTTGATAATTGGCCATTTAGTGAACAAAATCCTGACTCAAACTGGCATGTAGTTGATGAACTGGGGAATGATGTTACGGGTGAACCTCTCAGCTCGATAACTGGAATTATGAGTGTAATTATTGAAGAAGATAATGAATAGTATACTTGCTCTAGTTGGATTGATTCAGAGTCCATTTTCTTGCAGAAACTCATTCAATACCCTATTGAACTCATCTGGATTCTCCAAATTTGACGCATGACCTGCATCAGCAATGATAATCTTCTTCGAATTGTCAATCAACTCGATCATCTTGTCTGCATGAGGAAAAACTGCTTTTCGTTCGTTCTCACCTAGTACAACTAGAGTTGGTACCTTGATACTGGATAAATCCAAGAGTTTGAAATTGAGGACCGCATCCATTACATTGAGAAACTCGTTCTGGTCCATTCTGAGTTGTTCCTGAATTAAGTATTCCCTGATATCTTCCTTCATGTCGAAGAATCCAAGTGACCACCTTGCGTAATCTTCGGGTGTCTTTCTCTTGATGTACCACTTTATGAGACTGGCTGGAAACATCCACTTCTGAAGCTTGTCTGATAGAGTCAGTGCGGTTGCTACAGCTGTATCAGCTAGAATAAGTCCAGCTAGATTTGACTGATATTTCACAGCATATTCTTGGGATATCATTCCGTTCCCCGAAACCTAGACATTCCTGGACATCGAGTCCGGGATGATGTTCGGTTCCTGTTTCATCGAGGCTGCATTGCAA
>JABCSP010000411.1 GCA_018238825.1 Candidatus Thorarchaeota archaeon
GTGAAGGAAGCAGGCTACGAGGAGTATCAACATGCCTTAGGTCATCAGATCGGTAGACATGCTCATGATGGTGGCAGTTTGCTCGGTCCCCGCTGGGAACGTTATGGAGATACTGTAGAGCGACCGGTGGAAGTTGCTAATATCTTCACACTCGAGCTCTATGTTACGACTGAGAATTATGGTCAAGTTAGTCTCGAAGAAGATATTTTGATAACAAGAAACGGGTGTGAGTTTCTTTCTCATCCGCAGAAGAAACTGATTTGCATCGATTGAGGTTTCTAAAGTTCAAGACCTTCATCCATTGCGCCAGTTCGATATCCTCGAAGATCTAAGGTGACATAAGAAAAACCCACCTCACGTGCTTGCCTTTCAAGCTCGCTCATCTTGGATGTATCGAACATAGAAGGTAATTCGCTTTCACCTACTTCTATACGAACTAGGTCTCCATGAAATCTAGCACGAACACATTCTACATCAAAAATATTCATGACAGCTCTTTCTACCGTTTCAACCATTTTTAATCGTTCTTGGTTTATCTCAGTCCCATATGGGAATCTAGTTGCAAGACACGCCATAGATGGTTTTTCTGCAACAGAGAGACCTCGATTTCGGGCATATTCCCGTATCTCATCCTTTGTGATGTCAACATCAAGATAGGGTGAATGTACACCTGAATCTTCTAGTGCCTTTGCGCCTGGTCGATATCCTTCGGTTTCACTTGCTGTTGTCCCTTCAACTACCATCTCAAGACCAAGTTCTTCTGCAGTTTTCAACCAACTCTCTGCCAGAATCTGCTTACACCTGAAACATCTATCAATCTGGTTTGTAGCAAGAGTTTCTTCATCAAGCCAATTAAAATCTTTCACGATCAATTTGAGTCCAAGTTCTTTAGCAATCTCCTTTGCACTAACTAACTCGCTTTCCGGAACTGTTGGACTAGAAATAATGAGAAGTGTTGTAGCTAATGCAACTTCAGACACTAGGCTTGCTAGGACAGTGCTATCTACTCCACCACTGAAAGCCACTAGAATCTTCTTTCCAGCAAGGTTTCTTTTGATAGAATCAAACTTGGTTACTGTCGTATCTTTCATGAGTTATTACTCTTAGTCCCGATTACAGTCTTAAGCTTTCAGAAGTGTATCTTAGCTATTCATGTATGGATCTTCATCAACGGCAATGTCTGCATAACCAACATCCTTGAGAAGATGTTCAATTGACTCAGCACCAGTAATCCATGTGATTCCCCAGGTGTTATCCTCGCGTAGTCTTAATTCAACATCAGGGAGGTCTCCAAGCAGGTTGTGATCCATCTCTATTGCATCTTGGTACGCTCCTACTAGAGCCAGTATGAAATGAGATTTAGGAAGCTCATGGAGCACACCTATAGGAATTCCATCACCCATCTTACCTCCGGGCATAGTGAGAGGACGATTGTCCTTAGTGAACCAGATTTTGTCAGTGTTCTGTTTGTAGAAGTGCGCTATCTCTCCATCTGAGTCACAGGTGATGTCTACAAGCCTAACTGTAGTTTCGGGATGAACATGCAAATTGGAGATGGGAATTACTGGAAAGTGTTGTTTAACAAGAACATAGTCTGCGATACTGTTGAAGATACTGAAATTACCTACGACAATGTGTTCTGGATGCCAGAAACTTCTGATTTGTTTTTCCGAAGAGAATGATTGTATTTCTAATGCAATGAGTCGTTCTCTTGTTGCCTTCTCGAGGATACCAACAATCATCTCTCTCTCAAAGATTGTACCTAGACCTGCTAGAGTCATTCCACCAAAGTGTTTGTGAAAATCGTTCCAAATATCTACAATATCGTCAAGTGTGTTTAGTTTGCCAATCTTCTCAAGATATTCCTCTTGCTTTGCCAATGCAGTTTCAGATTCGTACTTACCACCTGGTGCAGGAAATACAGACCTAACTTCAAGAGCTTCAACAATCACTAGAGCTGCAAGAGCAGTTAGTCCTCGCCCCGATTCTATCATGATATTTGGAGCAGGATGTTTGCCATTCTCTTCTTGGAGGAAACTATTGACACCATGAACAAGGTTTCTTGCATACTGATACATCAGATCCGGAGCATGCTTGCCTGTGTAATCGATAGCAAGACCTCCACCAAAATCGATGTTCTCTAGTTTGCTAAGCCCCATATCCCTGAGTTCTGAATAGAGACTAGTGAGGAATTGACCAAATCTGCTAAACGATTCAATATCTGTTATTTGAGAACCTGCGTGTCCAAGAATTGTGCTGACTGATTCTGCAAATCCAGTTTGCTTGAGCAAGTCCACAACATTGTATAGATCGTGAATACTCAGGCCGAACTTTGAATCCCTTCCAGTAGAATGTGACCAGTGCCCCTCCACATTGAGGTAGGGTTTGATTCTGAACACCAAATCCGTCTTGTTAGGATCGAAGTGTTCCACAATCATTCTTGCTTCATGAAGTGACTCGATCGATATTGCTACATTGTATCCGTCTTCTACGGAATCTCGAATAAGCCTGAGATAATCTGGATCTTTTGCTCCATTACATACAATACC
>JABCSP010000412.1 GCA_018238825.1 Candidatus Thorarchaeota archaeon
GATAGAAGACCCCAGTAATCCCGGATCAGAGGTTGAGTCAACACTAGAATATGAAACCCTTGGATTATGTGGAGGTAATCTTGGTATTAGTGATCCTGTAGCAGTGTTGCGTCTGAATTTTCTTGCTGATGACCTTGGTCTTGACACTATTAGTGCTGGTTCTGCTATTGGATTTGCCATGGATGCTTTTGAGAATGGTATTCTGACAGAAGATGAAATTGGTTTCTCTCTACGATTTGGGGATGCTGAAGCCGCAATCAAGCTCATGCGCAAGATAGCATACCGAGATGGAATCGGTGAAGTGCTTGCTAAGGGCGTTCGTCTTGCAGCTCAAGAGATTGGTAAAGGCAGCGAAAAATTAGCTGTGCATGTGAAGGGTCTTGAGACTCCAGCATGGGACCCACGAGGAAAGAAAGGTCTAGGACTTTCTTATGCAACTGCCGCAGTTGGTGCTAGTCACTTACGCGGTTGGCCTCAGACAACTGAGATGCCCGATTCATCAGCGCTTGATGTGATAGAATCTATGGTTACAGAAAGAGATACGAAACATCTCACAGACTCAATGATTGTATGTCATTTCACTTGGAATTTTCCATTAAGTCGTGAGCACAAGATCACCTTAGTAAACGGTGCTACTGGGCTCGCTTATGATTCTGAGAGCATTTCCAAGTTTGGTCAAAGAGTTGACACCCTTACCCGTTTATTCAATATCAGAGAAGGCTTTTCCAGAAAGGATGATGTCCTACCTCCGAAATTCTGGTCAGCTCAGATTGCTGGAACTGCAGAGGGGCGAAAGGCTTTCGTAGATAAGAAAGACTTTGAGAGGTCTCTTGACATGTACTATGATCTGCGAGGCTGGGATTCTGACGGTGTTCCTACAGAAAAAACAGTTGAAGAGCTAGGTCTCTCCTCGTTAGTGAAATCGTAATTTAGAATATTCGTGCTCTGAAGCTTCTCCTCAAATACACTTCCTTACGATCTTCTTTGAATCCTGCTTCAATGTGTAACCCAATCATATCTTGTCTTGATTCAGTGACTAATGTATCTAAGGCTCTGAGACCTTTATCTTCTGCGATCTCGATAATTTTATTCAACATTTTTGCACCCAGATCTGTATGTTCTAATTTATCTTCTATCTCAAAATGCTGAAAGAATCCTACCTTCCCCAATTTTGGGTCTTTGCCAATGTCAAGCTTGAGTGCCGCCACAACTATTCCATCTGTGACTGCAACTACGTACATTGTTTCCTGTATTGTTCCCACTGGTGTGCATGCGGCCTTAGTAGAAAATTCTTGAAAATTCTGTCCTTCTCTTGCATAGAATTCTTCTAATGCTGTTCTCTCTTGAGCTGTTGCAAGCCTGACATCGATATCCATGGAATATCCTCCGAGTATTTGAAATGTAATTTGTGCCCATTAGAAGTGTTTTGGTAAATCAATTCAAGGTAAAAGTTAACTTCTTTCTCGTCAATAGAATAGTGATGTCAATAGATCCAGAGTCTAAATCCGATTCGCTTCTGATTATTGTGTTAGTCGTATGTTTGATTATTCTATTAATGGCAGTGGTGATTATCCAAGCCCCCAATCTCTTTGGGTGATCTCAGCGCATAATCCTGTAGATGTCTTGCATATTCTTTGTGAATTCGCTCTCGGGGTATCTCAGAGTGACAACAAAGCGACTTCCAACTTCAATCAGTAAGGGTAGGAGTGGGATTATTGTTGCTACTCTCGCCTTGAATTTTGACTCCACTTCTTTGATAATTGCTTTATTTTCATAGATACTGGGTTTCTTGTTGATGATGATTCGAATTTCTGGAACCTGTAATTTTCTGGCAACACTCAAAGTAGCTGCAGTACCTAGAAGATCCTGTTCATCAATTCGAGCTACAACGAATAAGTAGTGGGCAGTAGCCATCGAGAGAAGAGTTTCTCTATCAAGACCTGGATGTGTATCAATGATTAGATAGTCAAGGTCTTTATCTTTAATCACATTTGTGAATCCTTTCTTGAGGTCTCCAACCTCGTATCCTTCTCTTAGGATTTTTGTAATATCAGTTGCAGTCATTGAGCTCGGAATGAGGAATAACTTTCCTTTCTTTATCTTCAGTCTATCAGTCAAGTCCACACATGTATCAGTGATATCACAAGTACCCCTGAGATAATCATTCAAGGTATACTTCATTTTTTCTCGACCCATGCCAAAAATAACATGTATGCCTGGAGATGCTAGATCCGTGTCCATAACTGCGACTCGTTTACCATCCAAGGCTGCAATAGCGGCTAGATTTGCTGCTATATTGGACTTCCCGGTTCCTCCTCGAAAACTGTGTATTGAAATTATTTTACCTGACATGACTCAACACCCTTTCATTTGACCATGTAACATTATTGCCAAGCTCGCCGAGAACTTCTTTTATCCTGGAAGCTTGAATACTTGTTCTTTCAGCTATCTCTTTGAGAGAGAGGCTTCCGTTGCAATACTTCCAGATTGAATTGACGATATCATAGTCCCTTTTCTTAATTCCTATTACTTC
>JABCSP010000413.1 GCA_018238825.1 Candidatus Thorarchaeota archaeon
TGATACTCATTTCTCTCACTGAAGGCGTAAATTCTGTTTGGAAAGTTCCATTTGTATCTTATTCTGGAGCTCTTGTAGCTTCTCAGTCAGACCATCAAGTTGCTTCTTTGTAGAGGCCAGACGCATTTCCAGAGTTTTCTGTCTATCATCAAGATCTGCCGTTAATGCTGGTTTATCCGCCTTGAACATGACCTGCCCAACAGCCTTGTAGGTAATTGTGTCATCAGGTTGCTTCTTCAGTTCTTCGAGGGTCCCAGTGACTTCTGTCATTTCACTTTGAAGGCCTTGTGTCATGGCAGTGAGTGTTTCATGATTTTTTCGCATTGTATCAAACTTTTGTAATTCAGCCTCCAATGCGGGTGGTATATTCTGAGCCATTTTTAGTATCTCCCAAAATCAGTATATGTGCTATTTCAGATTGCGCCCTCGGGCTGGTGACTTAAGGTTTTGCATCAGGACTCGTTAATTGCTTCTATTGTTTTCATGCAAGCTGAAATCCATGCAATATAGGAGTTGAGTGCTGCACGCATTGCAGTAAGATCATTAGCAATGATTTCAATGATGAGGGACGAGCCTTTCACAGAAATACTTGTGATTGCTCTTTCAGAAGGAATAGATTCGGTTTCAGGTAATAATGCAGAATAGAGAATCTTTGCTATGTACTCAGATTCTAATGGTATTTCAAGTATGGAATTTCCCTTGACATCACTCTGACTCATTTTCACTTAATCTCCTTACTGAACTCACTCGAATTCTTGGTCCAATTTCAGACAAATCTTTTGTATTATATTGAGTCCATAGGATTTTTTCAGAGGTAGCGTCCTCAAACCAGAGTAATGCTCTATTTTTAACTGTGCGACTTTTTGCAGGGTCAGAATATTCATTGATGTTCAAACTCAATAATGTAGCAAAATCCCTAGCGAGGTTCCACACTCGTTCGCTACTTCCACTCCGAACTCCTACACCCTCGATAGTCCCCACTCTTCCCTTGTTTGATGGGTCTATTTCTCGACGAAGGAGCGCGCTCTCAAGTCTTAACTTTAATATTTCATCACCCTGTGGAGAGAGAACTGTCAACTCACCAGGGTTACCTCTCCAAATAGAAATTATGAGTGCTGCTTGTGCACCAGATTGACGAATTCGAGAAGCAAGTTCGGTAAGCCCCATTCCACCACGATTGAAACGCTCTGTTCCAGGAAGAACTGACGAAAGATCACGCGCAAAAGTACGGACTCGGTTAGAAGTCCGTCGCGAAGTTGTGATAAGAATCCTCGGCAAGTCAATTCGGCTCAAGATTACTCTTCTACTTCTAGGGGTTCTTCGATATCGACATCCTCAGATGCTGTAACTGTTTCTGCATCGAGAACAACCTCTTCTTCCTCTGTTTCGATGTTAGGAAGGAATTCAAGAACATCTTCAACGTCCTCATCATCACGGAGGGCTAAGAAATCTCCAGCAATCCTCTGAGCAATTGCTCTCTTTGCTGCCTTTCCAGCATCAGTGAATGGAACGTAGGCACCACCTGCGAATAACAGATCACATTTCTTACATATCCAGAGACCTACAGCCTTTCTCTTGAGTGCTCTTGTAGCACAGGCTGGACAACGAGTCGGCTCATTCCTTTTCTTCTCTATCTCAAGAACTCGGCGACGTAGTTTAGCGCCGTACCTTGCACCGAATCTACCAGTGCTACCAACCTTTTTGGTTCGTGCCAATTTAATTATCTCCTTGTAGGGCTTATGTTTCACACGTGAAACATGACTGGGCTCTGGAGCCTAACAGTCGCCCGTTTGATTCTCTTATTAGGCTTACGTTGTGAAGCATAGAAAGGATACTCCCGAATATCAGGAGCATCCCTCTAAACTTACTCGACGTCTTTTACAGCCTCGTCGATTACTGCCTTGATGGTTTTTGAACTATCAAGAGCCATTCCCATGGCCTGATCCACAAGATCAAGTGACATCGGACCGCTTCCTCCACCCTTCTGAAGAGCTGTGAAGTTTTCTTTCTGATCTACAGCCATTGTTAGTCTGCAGTCCTGAACAAATTCCTCTCTGAGGTTTGGATCGATTACTAGGCTTTCACCAATCTTTGACACTGTGTGTTCGATAGCGATATTCTTGATTGGAAGTTTCAGCATTTTGCCAGTAGCAACTGCTTTGCCATCTTCCATCTTCATCTCAGAATATTTGGTTGTCATGAGTGCGGCATTCACTGCAATTGATGATGCATCGATAAGATTACCATCGTATTCCATTGGATATACATCCGCGAATACCATGAAGACTTTCTTGCCTTCTTCAATACAGAGAGCTTCTACATCTACAGTTCCTGATTCACGAACACCACGGTCAACAACCCTAGCAAGCTCGATAGCTGCTTCCTTTGGAGGTCCTAGCTCGAATAGTGGTGAAGCAATTGGGGACATCTCTGCAGTTACCATCATAACTCCCTTATTAGGAGAGTCAGAATATGGTTCGCCCACCATGACCTTAACACCCGCAACAACACTGGTATCACCTAGTCGT
>JABCSP010000414.1 GCA_018238825.1 Candidatus Thorarchaeota archaeon
GGATAGTATGTAGGTGATAAGCATCATGAACTAGCTGAGATGTGATTGACATATTGATACGCGCTTCTACAATCTGGATTTCTGATCCAGTTGAAGTAATAAAACCAGATGAGCTTGAGCCGCCTATCGGGGGTGCGACTACTTTAGTAACTGCAAGAATATTCAAAATCGAAAAAAACAGTAGAATTATGATGAAATACACTGTGGACTGCTTGCGATTTCTCACACCTCACACCAAGAATATTATCGCAAATTTTTCATATTAGTCTAGTTATTGGCCATCATGAGAACCAATTAGGAGGACAAGATTGGTATAAAATAGAATGGTGCGGAGGGCGAGATTTGATTCTATTTTAAAGATCACATTTACCAAATACAACGAAATTTATAATGCAAACCAAGGAGTAACATTTGAGAGTAGTGGGGTATGAACAAGGAACAAGATCACTCGGAGTCCAAACATATTCTGAAGATATTTACCCTCATCGAATTTACTTTTGGAATATTCCTAATTCTCTATGGAACCCAAGATATTCTCACATTTCTCGAATCAGGAATAATTATGGTAGTTGGAATAGCTCTAATTATTCTATTGATACTATACGTGGCTATTTCTACAATTACTGAAGGTCGATTTGACAAACCTGGCAATGCAAAAGGATTCGATACAGTACTTTGCATTTGTGTTTTGGCTATGATTTTTCTTGTTGATATAATAAGCGAAGTGGGAGTAGCGAGTATTGTTGTAATTTGCGGGATTGCATTTATTCTACTGTCCGTCTGGCATTTTAAAATCTCATTGTATGAAGACGACAAGTCAGAAAACCAAATTGATAACGTTTGAAAGAAGAAGAATGGTGCGGAGGGCGAGATTTATTCCGACTCAGGGAAATCCCGAGCCGCTTGAACTCGCGAACTCCTACGAGAATACCTCTTTGTGGCACTTTGACGATGGGTTATTCAACGTGATAACCTCTTTCTGGCCACAAAGTCTAGGCCCTCAACCTAGCGCCTTTAACCTGGCTGGGCAACCTCCGCATATGTATGAATAAATGGCAATACTCCGTATCCAGGAAGGCGCTTCCGGAGTATTGTACTTTGGAGTTCATCGTTTTTCGTAGAAGTTCGTATGATAAGGATTTCTGTTGAACCTCGTTTGCATCTAAGAAATCTACATATTCCATAATATCCCTACTCTGTTTTGCATCTGAATCCATACAAATGGATATATGTTAGGATTTGCACAGCAGAAATGAGAATGAAATATGAAAAAATCAAAAGATGAAAAAGTACAGAAATTCCTAGATGAATTCAAGGAGTTAGACACCGAAAAATCAAGGATTCTGCAACACTTACGGAAAATGGTTTTTACGCAGTATCCAAAAGTAAGTGAGAGGATGATGTATGGTGGAATTATGTTCTCTCTTGGAGAAGATTTCGGAGGGCTTTTTGCAAGGAAAAATCATATTTCTTTTGAATTTAGTAGAGGTGCATCTATGAAAGATCCTGAAAAGGTATTAGAAGGAACAGGAGAATTGCGCCGTCATTTAAAGATCAAGTCATTTGAAGATATTAAAGATCTGAATGTTGATTATTTTGTTAAGCAGGTAAGTTGATTGTTGAATCCTTAGGTTCCTTTCTATAATCAAATTATCTTTAGGAATTTGTTCCAAATGTTCAGTTTGAAGTTATTGGTGCTTTCATTTTCGATAGCATATTTCACTCGTTTATTCACTTGGCCTATCATATGTGGCCTCAACGCTACGTAGGTATTTTCCAGTTGTCGCATCCCAAATATTGGTAATTCGATAATCATATGAAATGAGTTCCTTTCCGCCAGGTGCCCAAAACCAATGATCCATCTCTGCTTTGATAGTAACCATCTTTTCTCCACTAATAGAATCAAAGACGTCAGCGTGCCCTCCACCATCTTTCCAAGCAACAATACGACTATCATCTGGAGAATTGTCCCAGTGGTCATAATCCTCTTTGAGAATTTTAGATAGATTTTCGTTCATCATTCAACGAATTGATTCTATTCTGTAGTCTTTTAATTGTAAGCAGCTTGGACCGCAATCGTTGCAATTAACAAAAGAAGGATGTGTTCTGAACAGAAGGAGTCACAGTGAAGTGACAATCCGATCTGTTCTTTTTTCGTTGGACTACCTCAATTATCTGGTAGTACCAGCCAGCCACTCAAATAGGCCTGGCTTTGTAGTAGCCCTAATAGGGGCTTTTCTTGTTTTTCTGTAATATTTCAAAAATATTTCACCTGTTCTTCTACAATTGTTATGGAACTGTATATAATTGTAGGAAGCTGCACAAGAAATTTGATGAAATAAGGAATTTAGCAAGGGAAAATGGAGCCCCGGGCGGGATTTGAACCGTAGGAATTCGAGAAACTCTGAGCATCTTGAAGTTATACTATGTGACATCGCTGATGCATCATCAATCAGCAGACACAATTATCTTGCTGCCACATTCAGAACAGCTGAATCTTGGAGAGTTTGGAAACCCA
>JABCSP010000415.1 GCA_018238825.1 Candidatus Thorarchaeota archaeon
GGATAGTTGGAATTAAAATAACCCAGGACTGTTTTACTATTTTGTGAGCCTCCTCACACCACACGATGTCAACACCCTCCATTGACTTGATGTTGTCCGCTGTGAGTGTAGACAAACCTGCAAAGGAAAACTCTGTACCGTTAAGGCCCTTTATTGTGGTTTCCTGAATCTTATAGAAACTCTCAAGACCTAAAAGTTTAATTTGATCGCATAAAAGTTTATGAACAGACTGTTTTATTGATTCTTGGACTTCACGAGCACACAAAATGCGAAGGGGCTTGGTATATCCCAATGAAAGCAAGATACGCGCATAGCTCCAGGAACGACCACCACCACGACCACCACCACGACCATATCCATATGCCATATTATCACACTTCCATTATGCTGAATCGTAGTAGTATCCAGCACATTATATGTGCATACGAACAAATATAAATTTATTGAAACCCGAAATCCGGTGTGAAAAGTAATTGAAGTCCGAAGTTCGAACACCGAAAGACTATACTGATGCGTAATCTCAAGCTTGTCTAGAAGCACCTGAAAGATTTGGAATAATAATTGGCAGAAGAAAGTGATACACAATGAACGAAGCAATGGAAGATGCGATGGTACAGATAGCTGGAAGCGATAGAGTATCTGATGATGAAAACCTACTCGCTGAATACTCGGGAAAATGGTCCCCTTCACTTATTGTCTGGCCAATTTCCACTGACGAAGTGGTCAAGATTGTGAAATGGGCAAACAAGAATGCTGTCGCGCTTGTTCCTGTCAGCTCTGGTTATCCCAAAATTGGAGAGGCTTCAAAGCCAAAGGTACGTAATGCGATAATTGTGGACCTAAGTAAAATGAACAAGATTCTTCGAGTTGACACAACGAATAAGGTAGTGACGATTGAACCGGGAGTTTCCTATAGTCAACTTACAAAAGAGTTGAAGAAGAATGGTTTACGACCCCTTATTCCTTTGTTCCCCAAATGGTCCAAATCTGTTCTGACAGGATGTCTTGATAGAGAACCAATTACCACACCGCGTTTCCATTTGGATGTATGCGATCCACTTCTCAGTACTGAAACCGTTTTTGGAACAGGCGATGTACTTCGAACAGGAGCCGCTGCTGGTCCTGTAACTCCAGAAGAACGAAAGGAATCACAATTTGACCTTTTCAAAATTATCCAAGGATCTCAGGGAACGATTGGTATTGTTACTTGGATTTCAATGAAATGTGAGATGTTACCTAAAGCTCAGAAATTCTTACTTGCACCAGCCGATGACTTAGAAGTATTTCAGGAATTTAATTACGTACTATTCCAAAGGAATCTTGTAGACGAACACTTCATGTTAAACTCTGCAGGTATAGCTGCTGCTCTGATCTCTAAAGCGAAACTACCCAACTGGACTCTCATCCTAGGAGTTTCGGGTCATGGAGCGCTTGCTGATGAAGAATTGGAGAATCGATTAGGAGATATCAATGACCTTGCTAATGAAATGAATGTCAAACTCGAACCGAACTTGACGAATGTGAAATCTTCAAAGATTGAGTCCCTTCTAAATAGACCTGGCGAGGCTCCCTACTGGAAATATCAAGCGAAAGGTGAATGCCGAGAATTAATGTTCACAACTAAGCTTGACAAGGTACAAAAATTCTATGACATGTTCCAACAGGTCGCCAATGATGTGGGATTTCCATCTGACCAGATCGGAGCTTATGTGCAACCGATGGTTCAAGGAACCAACACCCATGTAGGATTTGACTTGTACTTCAGTTTAGGGGATGAAATTTCAGTAGAAACTGTATATTCATTACTTGCGAAAGGTCAGAAGAAGTTACTCGATGCGGGTGCATGCTTTAGCAGACCGCATTCAGATCCAGCTGAAGTTGATGCCATGAAACGAGTGAAAGCAATTTTTGATCCTACCAATATTCTGAATCCAGGAATTATTCTCTACTGATTGAGGTCAAAGTGTCGATTCCAGTTTCAACTTCGTCAGCTGACATGACCTCACCTGTAAGTAGTTCTCTCAAGATTCCCAAGTGATGGTCATCGAGCATGTAATCTTGTGTTTCAAGTACCTTGATTGTTGCACTATGATTCCACTCTGCGTCTTCATCATCAAGAGTATGAAGTGTAACAACATGATATGGTCCTGCTCTGTCAATCATCAATCTAATACTGCTATAGGTTACCTCTTTCATTTCACTACCGATTGATTTCTTAGCATAGACCTGTATTGCAGATATGAAGGAACTGAATAAATCTGGATTGACTCTAACATTCTCTAAACCGATTGATGCCTGTTTCAATCCCGCTTCATCGAGAACGATTATACTCTTCATTATTTCATTACCTACATTGTAGTAATAATAATAAGGTAACTATCTTACTAATGCATGTTGTGGAAGAATTCCTTAAATTTCACACTCAGAATTTTGTGAAACATAATTCCGTCTAATGACAATAATATATGCAAAGGTGTGGTGTGATTATTGTTTATGCTTGACCAAGTAGCT
>JABCSP010000054.1 GCA_018238825.1 Candidatus Thorarchaeota archaeon
ACCGCCTTACAGAAACCATGATCAGGATTGTCTGAGATAAGAGGCATGTCTGTTAGAACCTTAGCAATGCGAATTCTAGGCCCGTAGGGTTTTGTGATGAGTAAACCGTGTCTACCATATTGTCCCAGACCTGCATCAATTGCCAAGGGTACACTCATTCCTACATCATTACCACAAGTCATTGCATTATACCCAAGTCTCTGAATGAATGCTGCAAGTTCTGCTTCGATGAAGGTCATCATTGAGTATCCAAGACCAGTAGCAGCAGAACTGGCAAATGCGGGAGAAGTGGCAATAGCATCATAGTCCATCTCTATTGCCATCACTACAGCATGAGTATAGGACTCTGGAACATCATAGGGTTCGTTTTTCCGATTGTGAGTGTACAACCAATTCTTGTCGAGTTCAGCTACTCCTACAAGACCTGCCCCAAAAAATAGACTGGCTTTCTTTACCATATCTGTGAGCATGTTGGGGTCTGAAAATAGTTTCTCGCCAGCCTCTTGTGCTTCAGGGTCAAGCCCAATTCCAGGACGTTTTATTGAGTGTCTTGAATCATACAGTTTCCACGCAGCTATACTTAGTTCATGTTCAAAACGACCATATCCTGGAACACCTTTGGAGATCATGCACTCGGCTCCTGCAAACTCTGTTTGATGATAGAATTCGTATTCAGAATCGAACTGTACGCGTGCAAAGATTGTATCGGCTTCAGACATCCTAGAGAGAGTTTCAGATACCTCATAGGGTCTTTCAGTTGATTTCGAAGTTCTTGGATGAGATTGTGTTTCATTCTTTATCGGGGTACTTCCATCCAAACTAATAGCATCCAATGGACATGCACGCACACACGCTAAACACTCTGTACATGTTTCTTCATCAATCACAGGAAATAGAGAATCTTTAGCGAACCCAAGTGGTGGATCTTCACCATGTACGCGAGTACAAGCCTCTAGGCATTCGTAATTACATGCTGTTGGTACACAGCGAGCCTTCGAAACATGCATATTAGATTCTCCAGTAGTTTGGCAAAAGGTTGTAGAGATACTTTTACATCCTTCTATCTGGTGTATTAGAAAATATTCAACCTTTGTCTTTAAAGGTAGCATCCATCTCAAGTCTTGATAGGTAATCAGATGCCAGCCATCGTTGTTGTATTTGAACCATCGGGACTTAGAATTGCTGTGGATAGTGGAACCACAGTTCTTGAAGCAGCAAGGGAAGTTGGACTTCACATTTCCTCTGAATGTGGTGGAAGAGGAACTTGTGGAAAATGCAGGGTTATTGCACAACCAGCTAGCGTTCCATCTCCACAGGACCTAGAACATCTCTCTTCAAAGGAGATTGATGATGGGTTTCGCCTTGCGTGCAAATTTATGATCATAGAGAATACAAGAATTCTGATACCAGGAAACGAAGCCTTTGTTAAGATTCTCACAAAGACAGACTCAAAGGAATGGGCACTTGATTCAGATCTTCAGAATCAATTTGGAATTGCTGTAGACCTTGGTACTACCACAATTGTAGCGTATCTTCTTGATCTTGCAACTGGTGTACAGTTGGCCCAAGTCCAATCTTTGAATCCACAAACAGCCTATGGTGAAGATGTGATGTCACGCATCACGTATGCGTCAAGAGAGAAAGATGGAGCTAGAACTCTTCAGCAGAGTGTTGTAGGTGGTTTCAACCAGCTTCTAACAAGGCTTCTGAACACCACAGAAGTCACTGTAGACCAGTTGACCCGAATTTCTATTGTGGGAAATACCGTTATGCATCATCTTCTTCTCGCAGCTGATACAAAATCTCTCGGACTGGCACCCTATCAACCTTCGATAGATGGACCAACAACAATGAATCCACAATATCTAGGATTTCAAACCACCAATACTTCAGAACTATACTTACCTCCCAATATTGCAGGTTTTGTAGGCGGAGACACTGTGGGATTTATTCTATCGCAGAGATTGGATTTGATAGATGATGTCATTTTAGGAATTGATATTGGTACAAACGGAGAGATTGTTCTTTCAGATCAAGGAAATTTGTACTGTTGCTCTGCAGCAGCAGGTCCAGCTTTTGAAGGAGCTAACATTCTTCACGGTATGCGAGGGCAAACCGGAGCTATTGAATATCTTTCAATAACTGACAAAGATGATAGACCGGACATTTCGGTTATCGGTGAAGATTCCCCGCGAGGACTCTGTGGATCAGCAATCATTGATTTAGTTGCTGAACTCCATCATGTTGGAATTATTGATAATACTGGCCGAATGCATATGAAATCGAAGCGAGTGATAGATGATGAAAAGCATGGTCGTTCATACGTAGTTGTAAAATCAGATGAGAGTATGGAAGGTAATCGCATTCTCTTCACTCAGAAGGACGTAAGACAAGTCCAGCTAGCAAAAGCAGCAATCCAGGCAGGTTTTAGATTGCTCATTGATACAGTTGGTAAAGATGTTTCAGAAATCAATAGAGTATTGCTTGCAGGAGCCTTTGGTAATTATATTCGACCCGAGAGTGCTTTAGCAATTGGTTTACTTCCTAAGGTGAAACTCTCACAGGTCATACCTGTTGGCAATGCTGCAGGCGAGGGATCTAAGGGTTTACTCTTATCGAAGAAGAGCCGTAATCTCGCAGAAAGAATTGTTGCAAATGTCAAGTATATTGAATTGGCATCACATAAAAAATTCCAAGATGTTTTTTTGGACTCAATTTCGTTGCTACAATGAAAGATATATGATGCAATTCACCTCTGTTATTTGTGCCTCAATATAGTAGAATATGGAGACATACTGTAAGATGAGCGATTTGACAACTGCAATGGCAGATATCGAAGATGAACAAGTGATAGATCTAGTTGAGAAACAGGTGTCCGAGGGAAGAGACCCTTTTCTCATTCTTGGAGACCTGAAGGAAGGAATGGATATTGTTGGTCAAAGATTCTCTGACAATGAATATTTCCTAGTTGAACTAGTCATGTCTGCGGATATATTCAAGCGAGCAATGGAGAAACTAGAATCAGGACTACTCTCTACTCAAACAGAAGAAGAGTGTGGAAAGATTGTAATTGGCACTGTTGCTGGTGACGTACATTACATAGGGAAAAACCTAGTTGTTGCATTTTTAATGTCTAATGGATTCGATGTTTATGACCTCGGTGAAGATGTCCCACCGGAGAAGTTTATCGAAAAACTGAAAGAAACCGGTGCAAAGGTACTTGCTTTGAGCGGTCTGATAACAATCACACATGAAGTGATGAAACAAACAATCGAAGCATTAGATCAGGCAGGAATCAAAGATAGTGTGAAGGTCATGATTGGTGGCGGTGACATTGATCAGAGCATTGTCGAGTATACCGGGGCAGATGCATTTGGTAAGGATGCAATGAGCTCAGTAGATATCGCCAGAAAATTCATCGAAGAACTAACATGAAGATTTTAGATACCAAGTTCTGGGAAAACTAGTTCCTTAACTTTCATGATATTATGTCGTACTTGATTCCAGGTTTCTTCATCATCATCAAAGGGAGGTTCTTGTACAGGTGGTTCGTATGTATGACCTGAAAGAACTGACATCACGGTCCCAAAGCCCCATTTCAGCGAGGTGTTGGTATACCCGCCACCAGTCAATACACCCATCTTCCCGTTACAATGCGTGTGAGCGGCATCATGGATTGAGCTTGTAATGTAACGAATCATGTCTGTTGTGATATTGAGATGAGCAAGTCTATCTTTGTAATGTGCATCAAAACCTGGAATGAAAATGATGAACTCGGGTTTGTACATCTTGATTAGTGGAGGAACCAATTCATCGAAAGCATAGCGATACACAGAATCGCCAGAATCCATTGGAAAATGCATGTTGATATTGTATCCACGACCTGCACCCGCTCCAATGTCCTTAATGAAACCATCATGAGGGAATAACCATTCGGGATCTTCATGAAATGATATCTGCATAACACCCGGATCATCATAGAAATAGGTCTGGGTACCGTTTCCATGATGAACATCAAAATCAGCAATTAGGATACGTTCCAAACCATATTCTTTGAGCGCAATCACACTTGCAGCTACATCATTGAAAATGCAGAAGCCGCCCCCTTTCTCGAATTTCGCATGGTGAAATCCACCTGTGGGAGATATGAAATGGTCCACATCACCGGACACAACAGAATGAACACCTGTCAATGATGCTCCAGATGCAATTCGTGAGTGGAAGTAGATATTCTTGAAACCAGGTGTGTCTATGTCAATATCACCAATACCAGTTTCGGATATCATCCTAACCTTAGCAAGATAATCTTCAGAATGTATTTTCGCGAGGATCTCCTCAGAAAGCGGTTGAGGATCAATCACATGCACATTAGATTGATCAAGAAAACCTTTCTCTTCAATGAAGTCTCGTAACATTTTAAAACGACCAATCCGAATCGGATGCTTTCTGCCAAAATCAAATGTTTCGAGAAGTTCATTCCAGAGAAATCCAACTTTGCACAATCTAGAAGAACTCATCAAAACCGTCGTAGTCGGTGCACCTTTATATTGCTATGCGATAATCACTCAACGGAGCGGAAATAAGATTTGAAGATTCGCGCAGTTGCAAGTGTTTCAACTACAGCAAATGTATACTCGGTTTATGTTAGACAAAAGAAAGATGCAAGCGCGCAAGTATTTTCCCTAGATTATGGGGATAGAATGAGAGTCTTCGATGCCAAAGGAACCCTTCGAAGTACCCGAAAGTGGAGTAGTAAGGTTCGTTGTATTGCAGTAGCAGATGTTGTTGGTGAGGGAAAAGACGCTCTTGTTGGAGGAGTAGGCAAGAAGGTCCTTGTTGTAGATCACAGAGGAAGCACAGTCTGGAATATACGACTGGAGAGTGACGTCATAGCTTGTGACGCTCGAGATGTAGATGGTGATGATGCAGCAGAGGTTGTAGTAGCCCTCGGAAATAAGCGAGTTATTCTCTATAATAATGACAAGGATGCTATCTTCACAAGAAATGTGGACGACCCAATTGCAGATGTCTGGCTTGAAGATATAACAAATGATTCAGAATTAGAAGTTGTAATCGCTGGCAAAAAAGGGAAGATTACAATCTTGACTTCAGCAGGATATCATCTCAGAGAACTTCAGCTAGGAAAGAAGATTTCCGTATTCGCAGTTCTATCGTTTGGTGAAAGAAAATTATTCGTTACAGGAGACCTATCGTCAACACTGAGAGTTTGGGATATCGATGGTAATGAGGTTGAACGGATAGATGTTGGAAATGTCCCAAGATCAATGGCAACAGGTACACCAGATGAGATTTCTGACATTGCATATCTTGTAGTAAGCACCAAGGATCGAAGGCTCAATTTCTGGGAAGTAGAAGAAACTGGAAAAGCTTCACGCAGCGAGAAAGTGATCTTGCAACAAATCGGTTCAACCAAAGAGATCCTATATCGTAGAGCAATCAAGTGCGGCAACTGTGGAGCACCAACATCACCAGAGGCTCCAAAATGTGAATCATGTGGTGCAACACTACAGATGATAGAGGAATATGTAATCGAGGAATTTATCCAAGAAAGTATTGATTCAATTACCGGAAAACACACTCAAATCAAACTCAAAGATTTAGATAGAATTCTTCGAAAGACCCTTCCACGACCAGCTGCATATAATTTACGGCGAAGCCTACAAGCAATGATACAGAGTGGCGATATTGAGGGGCACATTGATGGAAGAACGTTTGTTAGAACTGCAAAGAAACGCAAGTACAAGAAAATCAATGAGAAGGATGCAAGAAACGTTCGATCAATCCTTCTGGACTTGTTGAAAGGTGCAGATACTGTCGATATATCAAAAATGGAAAAGGAAACAGGCGTTGATAGTACTTTCCTACGCAGGACCTTGATCATCCTTCTTGGGGAGGGAACTATTCAAGGAACTCTAGATGGAAATCTGTTTGCCCTTGATGAGAGAATGAACTCTCGTGATTTTGCTGAAAAACTGATTGAGGAGCTGAGAGCATAATCAAGCTAGGAGAGTTCACAGTAATTGATGTTTACAATAATAATTCACAATAAGAGGCGGAGAAAGAGAATATGGATATCTCAAAGAGAATAGTTGTCACATTTATAGTAGTGGCTTTAGTTCCAATGCTAGTCATTTCAGCATTATCAATTGGTGAAATATTCACCGTATCTAACGCTAATGCAGGGGATGCAGCTGACGCACTAAAAGCTGAAGAACTGGCGAACCTTCAGAGACTGTCCAATGATACTGCACTTTTCATAGAGGAGAGATGGCAGAGCTATATCGCTGGAGTCTACATGATGGAACAATATTGCGAGGACTTGTTTAATGATAGAATCTCAGCAACACCACAATATAGTTACTATTGGGATTCTACGGTAGAACCAAGCTGGGGTGCTTTGGATTTCGACCCAGATCCTGATGTACAGGATGGTTATGGTGGATCAACAACTATCTCATTCGATGCGGATTGTTATTACATGCCTAGAGCACATTGGAATAACAATGACCCCCTGGACGTTTCAGCGAGCACTCGAAATGCACTTGACTATTCTTCCAATATGATCAATGTATTCAAGGCACTTCATGAAATGAATCCAGACTACAGATGGCTTTACATGGGATATGATTTGGGGGTTTCAGACCAGCACCTGTTTAGGAACTATCCATTTGATGACTTATCGTATTTCAACGACGTTGATGGGCCAGGTCTTGATTATGATGCAAATGCCCAAGAATGGTACACGAATGTTGCAGGAATAAGTCCCTCTAATGACGATGTCATATTTACCGCACCATATGTTGACGAATCAGTAGGTCTAGTTATCTCAATGGGTAGACCTGTTAGATTTGACAATGGATCCCTTATTGGAGTAGTATCAGCTGACGTAACAATGGGAACGGTCTTAGATAATGTTCTGACTCTTGATGTTTCAACAAACGGGTACGCATTCCTTCTTGATTCTACAGGAGCAGTTGTAGCTCACAAAGACCAATCACTGGATGATGACATTGCACTGATTGAAATACTCGAGTTTGGAACGGCAGGAAGTTCTGAGGCTACTGCATTCAGAAGCTTGCTGACTACTCATGTACTAGTGGATGATTTCGGACTTCTGGAGTATAAGAAGAACAACTTGGACTGGCATCTATCATTTGTCAATATTCCAAATACTGACTACATCCTGCTTGTTGTTGTCCCAGATGCAGATGTTATTGCACCAGCAACTGAAATCCTTAATCTTGTTGCAACTAGGACTCTGATTCTTGTTGCGGTCCTAGGGGGAATTCTTATAGCTGTAGGAGCGGTCGTATCAGTTGTTTCATCTAGAAGAGGAGAAGCGATTGTTGAACCAATTCGAGAGATGACCCGTCTAGTCAACAAAATGGCGAAACAGGATTTCACACGAGGAGTGACAACAGCTGGAGCAATGTACGAAGAGGTGGGTACAACTGTAGACGCACTATTGAGTTTCCAGGAAGCCTGTCGCTTCGGTAATCAAGCATTCATTCGAGGAGACCTTAGACGAGCTCTTGCCAATTATCAAAACCTATTGGAGATCAGTAGAAGACTCCAGATAGAAGCAGGAGAACAAACAATGCTCCTCAACATTGGCAATGTCTTCAGACAACGTGGAGATACTGTTAGTGCTATGGATCACTACAACCAATCCATAGAAATTTCAAATAGACTACTTGAACGTGCAAAAGAAGATGGAGCCGATGAGAAAGATGCTATGATGCGAATAGCATCAACATTCCACAACATGGCACTCGTTGAGATGGACCGTGGCAACGCGGACAAAGCCATGACACTTCTTGAAGATGCAGAAGCAATTGACCTTACCATCAAGAACAGCTACGGACTCGCTAGACGTTATGATGCAATGGGGCTTGTGCTTATGCGAGATGGAAGATATAGTCAAGCTCAATCCAAATTCGATGAAGCACAGAAGACTGCAAAGTCCATTGGATATGAGAGAAGCTTGGCATATATCCACTATCACGAGGGTGAACTCTATCAGGTTCAAGGAAAGTGGAAGAAAGCAGAAAAAGAATACAATTCCTCCATTAAATTTGGTCAAGATACTGATGAAATGTGGTTAGTTGTATTTGCTATGCAGAGGCTTGCTGATGTTCTCGACCAGTTGAATAAACCAAGTCATGATATCCGGAGGAAATCCGAGCATCTCAAACGATCAATCTTGTTCAAGAAGAGCGTAACCTTTGTCATTGACTACTCGGGTAGTATGCAGGCACAACAGAGAATCAAAGCAGCTGTAAAGGGAGCTAAGGAAATCCTTCACAGCCAGGTTAATCCACAGGATGCTGTATCAATCATCATCTTCAACTCAACCTATAGAGAGATTCTCCCTCTAACCATTAAGGGAGACAGATCCGATGATGAAAGCAAGATAGTCAAAGCGCTAGATTCTCTCAAATATCCAAACTATGCTACTGCATTCTATGATGCGTTAGGAAGAGCTTTAGAAGAATTGAACAAGATCGAGTCAAGCGAGCATAGATGGGTTATCGCATTGACAGATGGACAGGATAATAGCTCCGATACTTACTCTTTGGATGCTCTTGAGGGAATATTCACTGAGAAGGACAGGATAAAGCGAAATCGTCCTCTAACCATTGAAGGTTTCATTCGGGACAAGCATCTCGATGTGAATCTCATAGTCATAGGTGTTGGTCAAGAACTATCAAACCCGGTGGATACAAAGAAGAGATTGCGTTCTAGAAAGACCGGAGGAAAGATGACAACGGAGGAACTTCTAGAAACAATCTGTGAAAGCATTCCTCAAGGGCAGTATCTATCGGTAGTTGATAGTGCGGATGTGAGGATGGACATTGAGAAAGCTTTCGAGAAAATCGGAGTTCTCATGGCCCAACTCGAAGTTGGAGGAACAACTGTAGATTACTAGGAGGAGATGAAAAAATGGCACAATCAACACAAACCAAGAAGAAGGGCAGTTTCAGAACAAACGTCATTGCTACATTCCTAGTAATTTCACTTGTTTCGCTTTCAGCAACGGGTTTCGTTTCCATCACCTTTGTAGATATCATTGGAAACTTCACACATGACCAGAGTTCACTTGCGCTTCAGACTCAGATAGAAACGAATATGGAAAAAACAGCAGAAAAGACAGCATTAGTCATAAATCAAAAACTAACTAGCGCACAGGGAATGATAGAAGCAGCCGCAGCGGAGCTGGAATCATTGTTTGATTCGAGCTCTACGTATGCAAATAGAGAAGTCTTCTTTCATGAGATTTTTGAAAATGATTCAATTGCATCTGCTCCTGTAGATAGCCACTATGACGCCAGCTATGGGCTAAACGTTTCATGGACCTATAGTAGTTGGTACCATCGTGACTATAGTGACCTAAATTACCCAACGTACGAAGCTGCAGAATCAGACAAACTCGGTCGTGTATCAAATATTGACTACATTTTCAAATCAATTGAAGAACAGATTCAATTCAGATGGTTATACATCGCATTTGTGGATGATGGTCTCTTCATAAACTATCCAGGAAGTCTACTTGATATTCCAAACTATGACCCAAGGGGAGAATATTGGTACACTACAATCGCGACTGGAAGTGATACGACAACCTTTGTAGATCCATACTATGACGAAATCGATAATGTCCTGTTGATATCTATTGGAAAAATGGTATATAGCAATGGAATTCCACTAGCAGTAATTTCAGGAGATATCACCATTAGTGATATTCAGGAAAAGGTCATCGACGTAAGTGTACTAGATAGCGGTTATGCATTTCTCCTCAATGAATTTGGTGAAATTGTAGCACATCCTGAAGTAGGGGATACAGCATACTTAGGAGGACTACCTTATCTACTTGATATAGAGGAAGATGTTACCACTGTTGACCCGCTAACGGAAGATGATATGGAAATTATCTTGGGATCTCTTATTACAGAAACATCTGGATCGTTGAGATACACGCGAGTTGATAGTGAGAGGATCTTGGTCTTCACTCCAGTGGGTAAGGGAGGTTACATATGTGTAATCTCGGTGCCGCTTGAGGAGGTATTAGGGGCACTTCCACCTCTTGTTGCAAGAATAGTGGCTGCAAATGCGGAAGCTGCGCAATTCATTCTCTTTGTTACAATCGGTGGAATTCTGATAGCAGGAATTGTTGCAGTATCGGTTTCAAATACAGTCACTCGACCATTGCAATATCTGATGGATCTTGCAACGAGAAATGCTGCAGCTAGGATCCGAGATGAACCTTTGGACACTGCAGAACTACAGGTGGACCAATCGTATATCTCAAAAGACGATGAGATAGGTGAATTAGCTAGAGCTTTCCAAGGAATGCTCGATACTATTAGAGAGGATGATGAATAGTCAAACCTCTTATCACCAATCAGAGGAAAGAATAATGAAAGATGATATGTGGTCTGTTGACAAAGCTAAGACCGTCTTCGGAGTTGGTAGGAATGACCTACACTTCTTGGACATTTCAGAGGATGGTGAGCTCTGCATTAAATTGCGCGATGAGCAAA
>JABCSP010000055.1 GCA_018238825.1 Candidatus Thorarchaeota archaeon
CGCTTCTGTTATCCTTAACCAAAGATTGTTTCTACAAGGAGGAAAAAGATGAGAAAGCTAGTACTGGTAGGAGTTTGTTTGCTATTGTTCATGGGGGTTACCGCGGTGGCGCAGGATGAGCCGGCAACGACGGATCTCGATACTGCGCTGTCGTACTACCAAAATGACAGCTTCGTGATCGAGTATTCCGACACTGGGAAGACACAGCTCTTGGGGATCATCGATGTGTTCAAAGCAGCGCTTGGCGTCACCGAGGATTTAGATGAGACAAGCGAGGATGCGGTCGATGCATTTGATATCGACATATCGCTCAAGGACATCGTCAACAAGTTATCGCAGGCGTACTACACGCTGGGAAATGTCTTCGTCGATCCATCGGAGAACGAGGATATCTACCTCAAGGGGAAGAACTGGGGCTTAAAGAGTCTACGCATGAACCCTGAGTTTGCCGAGTTGGAGAAGAGTCGGTTCGACACGGCTGTCGCTGCGGAAACGGACGCTGCCGCCCTCTACTGGACGAACTCCAACTGGCTGCGGGTGGCGCAGAAGAACCCGCTGCAGGCAGTTCTGGTCGGAGTGACCAAGCGGACAGGGGCAATCATGGATCGTCTACTTGAGATCGCGCCTAACTACCTCTCCGGTGGAGTCTACAGATCCTACGGTGCGTACTACTCCGGCCTCCCGTCCATGTTCGGACGCGATCTAGAAAAAGCGCTCTGCTACCTGTGCCCTATTGTCGACGAACATGGCTACTGCGCCGAGTGCGGGGTTGCCGAGCATGTTTCCGGAACGGATGCGTACTTTGAGAACCGGTACTTCTTCGTCGAGTTCTATCTCATGCCAAAGAAGCAATGGGAAGATGCAGCGCGGATCCTGCAGAGTATTCTTGACGAACCGATTGGCGATCAGTATCCGTTTATGAACGCTTGCTCACAGGAGAACGTGCAAGTTAGCATTCAGTAGATTGAAAATTATCTCCATTACTCTCGCAGTTCTAGTAGCATCAACCACAGATGCAAGTGAATGATATGGTCGTGATATAGTCTTCATTCCTAGAAGTAGTAGGTCGCGAACCTCATCCCAAACGATATTATCAGCGGATCGACTCGGAATTTCAAAAGCAGGCCGACCAGTTGTCATTGTTTCCTGTAGAATCTCAAGTGCACTATCTACCAATCTTTCAAGAGTGTCATCAGCTCCTAGAGACACAACTTCTACAGTTTCAAATTGTGCAGGCTCATCATCCTTCTTTGGAGATTTAGCACGTTTTTCCGCGTCACTCCATTTCTGTTTCAGCTCTTCAGTAAGAGTGATAACGGATTTCGGAACGGGTAGTCCAGAAGACTTCTTGATTGCCTTGGGCTTCGTTCTCTTCGGTGCTGGAGGTTTCTTCATCTTCTTCTTTGAACGTGTCTTCTTTGGTGCCTTCTTCTTGGATTCTTTCTTAGCAGGTTCCTTATCAGCTATCTTTGGGATTTCTTCTTTCACTGGAGCTTTCTTCTCCTTTGGTGGCTTTGTTTCTTTTCCAGCAATAACAGTTGGAGTAGATGAATCTCTAGTGATTCTCTCAATCTCCATGCGTTTCATCATCTGTTTAGCAGCTGCAACTATCTTTGTTGCTCCTGCTGTACTTAGTCCATCAACCTTTGAAGCAACTGCATCAGGTCGTGATCTTGACAAACGAGCTACTGAATTGTACCCTACTCTTTCAAGAGCAAGTGCCATCTTTGATCCCACACCGGAAACCTGGCTTAGTGTAATTGTAGGTCTAGGTATATCATCATCAGGCAAGATATCTGAGTCAGGTTTAGCAGGTTGTTCTTTCTTTCTAATCAGGTCCTTTGCTGCAGCTACTAGCTTCCGAGCTCCAGATTTGCTTAGTCCATCAACTTTCTTGGACAATGATTTTGCACGAGACCTCGATATTTTCTCAACTGTATCATATTTTGCAGCAACGAGCTTGTCAGCCAATTTTGAACCTACGCCAGGTAGTTTTGTAATGGGTATTCCAGACTCGGAAACAGGAGCGGGTTCTGTTTTCTTCTTCGGAGCTGTTTTCTTCTTCGGAGCTGTTTTCTTCTTTGGAGCTGTTTTCTTTTTCGCTGGCTTCTTGACAGCAGATTTAGCTTTCTTCTTTGGAGTAGTCTTCTTTTTAGCAGGAGCTTTCTTTGAAGTAGTCTTCTTCTTGGGTTTAGACTTTACTAGATCACCAAGGGTTGATTGGACAGTTGCTGGTTTCTTCTTCTTGGATTTCTTCTTACTCATTCAGAAGCACCTCCATCTGCGACTACGTCATTTGATTCTACATCATCCAGGGGTATATCAGCAACCAAATCAGAACCAATTCCATCAGTTTCAGTTTCTTCTTGGTCAGCTTCGGTTTCAAAACCTGTGATTGAATCTCGCAATTTACTGGCAATAGTTACAACATCATACTTTCGTTTCTTCTTGCCTTCATTTGCAATATGCACTAGACTTTGAGCAAATTGATCAGCGTACATAGCAAGTATACCAGCACGCTTAGCCTTTCTTCTAGCTGTTTCTCTCCGAGTAATGAATCTCCTAAATCTTCGGCCTGCATCCTCAAGAGCTAGTTTGATTTCACGAAGTAGTACTTCATCCTCAGCCAAGGCTTGCTTAGATTGACCCTTGAACATCACATGGACATATGCACCACACACATGGATGAAAACCATTATGGGACCACGAGGAATACCATTATCGAAACTAGTAACCTTGTAATTCTTCCAATTAACTGAAGCTGCAGCCTTCCATGTTGCACAATCACTATTATCCCGTAGTTTTGGCACTCGATTTACAAAACGCCACAACACCATAGGAGCAGATGTTGCAGGTTTAATTTCGCCACCATAAGCAATACATACTTCGACAGCAAATGAAAGCCCTTTTCCAGAAGTCGGTTTTCGTGTCACTGATGTGATAAAATCGGGATTATATGCCATTTGGATTGTTTGTTCAAAGACTTCCTCTCCAACAGTAACTACGGTGTCTGTAGGAGGTGCAATATAATCTTCATTTGAAAATGATCTATAGAGAAGCTCAACCTCAACCTTTGACAGAGAATCAGTTGGAGTCTTCATTGTGAGCGCGTCAAGATGGCGTCGACGAAGATCTTTACTAGCGGCAGAAACAATTTTCCTTGCTTTGTTATCACTCAGCCTACAGAAGGCCTTTGTCAAGAAGCCCTTCATATCAGACTCAGTTGTTTCACGAAGTAAATCCTGAAACTCTCCAATCCTGATACTTGCAGGGTGGGGTTGAGCATATTTTGGCTCATCAGGGAAAATAGCTACACGGCGTGGATGGAAATGTACTGCGCCATATGGGTCAATGAAAATTATTGTGGCGTGTGAGTTGAGTAGTGAAGCCATCTCAGAGTAAATGTCAGCATATCCGCGCCTGTATTGAATATTCAAGTAGTAAAGATTGATGTATGTGCCATGGTTGAATGGCAAGTCAAGATTGATTGGCCCCCCAGTGTAATCCTTTGTATTAGAAGTGGTTGTATAGAAATTGGCTGCAGTGGCTTCTTCTGATGTGTATCTCTTTGATACAGTGAAAATAGGCTTTCCAGTTGTGTTCTGTGCATCGCTGAATGCTGAAGGCGCTCCAAAACCTTGACTACCTCGAGTCTGTCTAAGCTTCTCAGATTTGCTTGATGCAAGATAAATACCAAATTTCTCCAAATCAGCTGGAATCATTCCAACACCAGTATCAAAACATCTGAATTCATAGACCTTGAAACCATCCTCGTCATCAATGGGTACAAGATCAGGCATTTGGACTTCTGTAAGCTGCATTACAACGAGGGGTTCTCTCTTACTCAGAAGAGGTCTTAGAGGCATCAAGAATTTCCTGAACTCGGTAAGTCGCTCATCGATTGTATCCCTACGTCGTGGTGGTAGTTCAACTTCTTTTCCTGCGCGTACATCTCGTTCTAATTTTTTGCTGAAAGCAATTGAATCGATCTGCTCTTCTTCAAGCTTCTTTGTTACTTGCTCTACTACTTCAGGATCTAATCGTTCTTTGAGCCTAGGTCGCTTGCTGGTCTTCCACCACCAAGATTCTAGAGCATCTATTGCATTATCCAAGAATTCTATTGAATACTGAGTATGCTTATTGAGTCCCGTTTCAAATCCAACTAACTGAGTTCTCTTTCTCATGAACTTTGCAATTGTACCCTGTTTGATATCACCTGAAGTTGAAACTGGAGTTTCAGGCTTGTATTTGGGCTTAGTTGATTTGTTTTTTTTCTTGGGACTCAATTCGTATCTCTCCGTGTAAGGCCGGTATCATTTACAGCGTATCATACCCTATTTGAAAGTGTTTTGCGCATTGGTCAGTACCGTCCGAGTGCGTTTTAGGGCATATTACTCTTTTCCGTGGCTAGCCTTACTAAACGGCCCCCTTTTGCGATTGGAAAGTTACCATGGTTTCAGGATTTTTGGAACACGTGTTCTAAATTTTTTTGATAAATAGCTTTATGCGATGGGGGGACGAAGTAAAATTCAATGTCACCTGAAACGATTCAAGCTTTTGCCCTTGCTGAATTTCCAGTTGTGGAACCACATGATAATCTAGTAGAACTTATACTAAAATCTGTAGAACAATCAAAACAAGATCTCAAAGACAATGATATTCTTGTTATTGCATCAAAAATCGTTTCAGTGTCAGAGAATAGGATTGTCAATGCGATAGATGTTAAGCCCTCTCAAAAAGCATTAGAAATTGCATCAAAGAATGACTTTGACCCCATTCATGTTGAATTAGCAATTAGAGAGTGTGTGGAGGTAGTTAGAACTGAGGGCGTACTAATCACTCAAACATCCACGGGTTTGATATGTAATTTCAGCGGTATTGACAAATCAAATGCACCCGAGGGAAAATATATTCTACTACCAAGAAACCCTGATTCGTCTGCAAGTCAATACTTGAAATCTCTAATGAATTCTACAGGAAAGAAACTTGCAATCATCGTAACTGATACTCAAGGAAGACCTTGGAGAAGAGGGTCAGTGAACTTGGCAATAGGTTGTGCAGGGATTGCTCCTTTCAAACATAACAAGGGAAAGAAAGATCTCTATGGGAGAGTCCTGGAAAGATCTACTGTCTGTCAAGTTGATGAGATTGCTATGCTTGCTGAACCTTTAATGGGTCAAGCAGGTAAAAGAGTTCCAGTAGTGATTGTTAGGGGATATTCTTACTCGGCTTCTGAAGAAACAGCCAAAGATATCAATAGACCTAAGCATGAAGATATGTTCAGATAAAAAGAGAGAGATGCTAGGCTCCTCCTCAGAGGAACCCAGTCAATTGTTAATTTTAGACTATCATACTTTGTGGCCACAGCCATTACAGAACTTGGCCCCTGCAGGATACTGTTGTCCACAGTTTGAGCAGAAACCGCCGTTTCCACCGCCACCGGATGGAGCTGCTCCACCACCACCAGATCCACCAAGAGGTGCACCACACTTTGGACATGCAGATGCATTTCCTGCGCCAGTTCCACAGTAAGGACACTTTCCATCATCCTGTGCAGTATTGACATTTGCAACAACGCCGGGAATAACTCTCTGCTGCTTGAATTCAAACTTCGTATTCCCACCAGCTTTCAATTCCACAATGAGGTTTTTACCGCTCTGTGTAGCTTGGGTTATTGCTACAAGGGGTAATGCAATACTATCTGTGTTGCCTTTGTCATCTTTATTGTAATAGGAATCTCTAGTCCAAGAGGTAACAGCTGTACCTACTGCAGCATATCCAATACCTCTACCAACCCTCCGTAGCGCGTGTCCACCAATGCCACCTATCTCTCTGCCAGCACCCTCAAGGAGAGCAGCACCAGCTACTGCACCAGCAAGTGCACCAAATTTTTTCCAGCCACTACTTTTCTTTGGCGCCTTGTACCAGACGAGACGTACATCAGTAAGTTCGAGAGAACCATCTTCTCCATCAAATTTTACATCTTTTTCTCGGACCATTTTCTTTTCATAGTCCATTGTTTGAAGCCCAGACCCACCATAGGTCACTGTAAGAAATCCTGGTCTATCAGTCATGTGTAAACACCGATGCAAACATTACCTGAGCAGGTATTAACTTTGTTGCCATTGAATATGGGAAAGTGTTTCATAAAAAGAGGGAGAGAGACCGCCCTAAGAGCGGTCTTTAAACTACTATTCGTCGATTAATGAAATGGCTTCAACTTCACCAAGCGCATCTTCCTCAGTCACTTCGCCAGCAACTTCTTCCTTGGGAGTTCCATTACCATTGCCCCATGTTTCTTCATCGATAATCGGTCGGTCGTGTTTAAAGCCTTTAATTATCAGAAGCACACCAACCGCAGATACAACACCACATGACATCAGAGTCAATGGAAAACCGATGATAGTCAACAGCCATCCAAAGAGTGCTATCTGTGGAATCGCAAAGAGTGTTGCAATTGTTGGAGATAGAGAGTACATGCTGTTCCTGATCCTGTTTGGGATAACATCCAATAGCACTCGCTGAGTAAGGATCTCTGCGAAACCTCCGAAGAATGATGTCATCGTAAATGTCAAGAAAATCAATGCAATGGGCAATATATTATCGACTGGCAGTGTAAGTATCTCTACCCCGGTAAATGGCCAGAAGATAGATACAATATTGGCAGAGTTCACATCAGACGCAGGGAAGAGGTACATGATTGTAGCAAATACCCAGAAGAAGACAAATCCACATGTTTGAATCAATCGAAACCGTGGAATCCACTTTTTGGGTTCAAATCGTCGTGACCAAACTCCAGATCGCTCCTGAGCAAAAATTCCGGGTACAAAGAGGAATGTCCTGAAACTCGCTACTGCAACATCAGTGATGAGGTACAAAAAGTACATCGGGAACAAAATTAGATTTCCCCACACCATTATACTACTGGTAGCCATCATGCCACCAATCACGATGTATCGGACATATGGATATTTGAATAGGAAACTAACACCACCCTTCAGAATGGAAACATACTCGCCCATATCAGGACGCCCTTCTCGCTGAGCCTCAACCTCTGGAAAATCTTTCACAAGAATAAATGACATGATAGCTACGACCACAGCAAGGATTGCCTGAAACTGGAAAACCCATGGTCTAGAAATGACAACTGCAAGAATACTTCCTGGAATGAGAGAAGCTGTCGCAACAACTCCCATCAGCATGCCCATCCGGCCCCAGAAAACTCCGTACTGCTTTCGATCAGTATCACCAGGCATTGCTACACGATAATTATTATCAAACCAAGCTGCCCAGGCCCCGCTCTGCTGGGACTGCGCTAGACCTGTAAGGACATAGATGCCTATCAGATAGAGAAATGGAGTTGTAGTTGTGACAAAGGAAACCATGTAGAAGGAGGCTGCATAACAGAGGCCGGCTGAGGCAACTATCCAACGTTGACCGATCCAATCACCAATTGCACCCGTTGGATAATCAAGTAATGTTTGCACAAGCATCTGCACGACTACTAAGGTACCAACAAGACCCATGCCCTGAAGGTACATTCCCGGTCCACCACCTAATGCTTCTGCCACGAATATAACGTAAAATGTAGTTGATAGAACGAAGGTAAAGCTAGCCAAGGGTCCGAGTATTGACATGATCTTTGCCAGCCGCAGAACTTTTTCGTTCGCATCTGGAAGACCTAAGAAGGATTTCATTCGACTCATTTTGTTTTATGCGCTCCTTGAATTTTATTCCTTTTTTTAACACCCCAATAGGGGCAGCAATCCTGGGATCACACCACCAGGACCGCTGCAGGAGATAGGAGTGTATTTGTCCGATGTAAGCGTAAATGAAGTATCATGGTTCAATTTAGTTTGTTCAACCAACCAATTTCAATCTTTGGTTTGTTATAAACGTATTTGTTCGTGTAATAATTTTTCCCATGCACCATTATAGGGTTAGGGTTTATTTTGTAGACTAAATCTGAGAAACCACCCATGAAAGAAACTTGAGCAGGACTATCCACAGCCATCTACCTCTGTAGGTAAGCATGAGTGATTGCGCGAGTCGATATCACACGAGTAATTCTCTTTGATTTCTTATTCATTCGATTTACCTCCGGTAGGAGAAGGCATAAGCCAAAGCAGCGGTGTTCTGAATGACACGAGGACATTCGTATTTCGAGTTTTGATTTCTTGAGTTGTTAGCCAGAGCCATGATGTTTCACAATCCTATATGGGGTGGTCACATGCTATTCTTCTTCTGAAACAAAGTGACCAAATCTTGACCACTTGGTGACCACAGAGCATGAAGCTCTGGATCAGCAATAAGCCAGCAGGTGTTTCGTTCAGAAGTAGTCATGAGAGTCTACCTCACAACGGTCATGTAAGCGTAAGTGATAGCCTCAGTGCGCTGAGCACCGCGGGATTTCTTGCCATTGAGAGCAGATGAGTGATTGTTAGTTGTTAGAGCCATGATAGTTCACAAGATATTCCGTTCAGAATTAGTATATATACCAAAGGCACTATTGAGGGTCACAATTGGGAGTCACATGTTGTGACTATCCAAGACCCCTCTAAAACAGGAAATAGTGGTTACGAAATATGACTGAAGAGAATCCTATCCAACAAATCATTGACCATTTCTCACAGCTCACCAAAGCAGAACTAATCAAGCGATTTGGTGATAAGAAGGGAGCAGGACTGCATTATCTCTATGATAGACAGTTTAAGATCCATTGGAATAATTACAAGGATAAACTCCCAGATGATGTAGCAAAGCGCCATGGGATGAACTCACTCTTCGTCATGGCTCTAGATGATGTGCTAAGAGAAAACAGGGCTTCCTTTAGTGAGCTGAAGGATACAGCGAGTACAATCTATCGGACAATGCTTCTTGATTATTTCAATGCAGAAACAGAAGAACTCCTGAAAGCAGAGGACCCATGGAATGCCTTTATTGAGTGGGTAAAGAAAGGAAACGAAGCCAACTACAACAACGACTACTTCTTAGTCACTGAAGTCGAAACCGAGGAGAATTGTTATGGCTTCGACATCAAGAAATGCCTATATTTTGAACTTCTAAAGAATGCAGGATTACCTGAGCTTGGTCCTATCCTCTGTGAGTTCGATAATATCTTAGCATCTACAATTGACAAATGGGTAAGTTTCAAGCGTCATGAAACTATTGCCTCTGGAGACAAACGTTGTACATTCAGATATTGTAAGAAATAATTGATTTTCAGTGTCAAACTGCAAGACATATTTAGCTGCTATGTTGAGCCAGAAGTATCTCTAAGACATAGTAGAGGTCGATAATTATGGAGATTAAACGAATTGCAGTTTTAGGCGCAGGTCAAATGGGCAACGGAATTGCTCAGGTATGCGCTCAGGCTGGTTATGATGTCACGATGAGGGATATCGATCAGAAATTCATCGACAAGGGTATTGCTACAATCAAAAAGAACCTTGAGCGAGGTCTCAAGAAAGGTAGAATCACCCAGGAAGAGATTGATGGAATTCTTGGTCGAATTACAGGTGTTCTCGATTTGAGCGAATCTGTGAAGGACGCAGATCTAGTAATCGAGGCAATTCCTGAGATTGTGAAATTAAAATTGGATACTTGGAAAGAGGTAGATGAGGCTGCTCCAAAGAAAGCAATCCTCGCTTCCAACACTTCAAGTATCAGTATCACACAGATGGCAGCTGTGACTAAGCGTCCAAACCTCTTTGTTGGAATGCACTTCTTTAACCCAGTTCCCGTAATGGGTCTCGTTGAGATCATTAAGGGACAGGGAACAGATGACAAGACTGTTGATATTATCAGAGAGGTTTCAGGAAAACTTGGGAAGAAGACGGTTCTAGTCAATGAAGCACCTGGTTACGCAGTGAACAGATTGCTTGTGCCTGCTATCAACGAGGCTGTATTTGCAATCCAAGAGGGAGTTGCTACAGTCGAGGATATGGACCTATCAATCAAACTAGGGCTTAACTGGCCAATGGGTCCCCTAACACTTGCAGATTTTGTTGGACTTGATACCTTACTTTACATCAGTGATTACTTTGTTGATGAGTTTAAGGATAGCAAGTATCGAGCCCCCGCACTTCTGAGGAAGATGGTCAGAGCTGGTTGGGTCGGTCGCAAGGCAGGCAAAGGATTCTACGACTATTCGGGTGACGAACCAAAACCCATGAGATTCTAGTTGAACAATTTTCATTGTGGATGGCCCTTTGGGTCATCTACTCTTCTCTTTTTAATAGCAAGATAAATAGCAGACGAGTTCTAATTCTATTCAGTGGTGTTCATGAAATACGAGGAGATCAATTATGTTGGCTACGATGGTACTCAGATGTTCCTATCTGTCTACAGACCAGACAATGATAATCCTAGAGCTTTACTTATCGTGCTCCATGGTTTAGGAAGTCATGCCGGTGATTTCAGAGAGCTCGGAAAATATTTTGCAGAACGAGGTCTTGCCGTATATATTCCAGACCTGAGAGGATTTGGTCACTACTCTGGTTTGAAAGGACATATCATGAATTTTGAAGAATTCGTAGAGGATATTCAAAATCTGAT
>JABCSP010000416.1 GCA_018238825.1 Candidatus Thorarchaeota archaeon
GATAATCTGTTCAAAGGGATACAGATTGACAACTACTAGCCCAAAGGGGTGAAGATTCATCTGATCAAGTTCAGATTTCTGTTCAGTTGTTCCCAGAATTCCACCCATTATACTCGGATGCAAGGTCTTGACACGCCCTCCCAATATCTCAGGATAACCTGTAAAGTCTGAAACCTTAGTGACTGGAATTTGAGAAGCTTTTAGGAGCGTTGCTGTATTTCCCGTACTGATGAAATCAAAATGAGAAGACGCACTCTTACAAAATTCAACTATTCCGTCCTTGTCAAAGACACTGATTATTCCCTGTCTTCTCTCCAATAGGCAACACCAGCTACAAACAATCGTTCGCTCCCTATCATCTACATAAAAATTGATTGATAGATTTTTCAAATTCAACTCAATTCAATTTCAAATGATGAATCACCTGATGATGAGGAAAGTACAATCTTAGAAGTACCTGTTCTAAACTCTGCTAGTTGCCAGATATATTCAATCATTTCACTCGATAGTTGCTTGGGAAGTTTAATTTCTGGCTCTGGAGACTCAATACCAAGCTTGCTCATTATCGTTCGATTCTTCCAGCCGATGATAGGATAAAGTCTAGAATCAAGATTTGTCTTGATATCATAACCTAATGATGTGAGTGCCTCTTGTATCTTTGAGAACTCCCTCATCTCACATGTAGTCCCCATCGCAAGGCTCTCCAGAATCTCATAGCCATAAGAGGTGAGTAAAAGCATTCGTAGGTCAGCATAGTGTGTGTCAACTGATTCACCAGCAGACTCCAGAATCGCAATGCTCTCCTTATCTATATCAAATGCAAGCACCGGTACAAATTGGTTTCTCATCTCTGCATTTCTTTGTTCAACAACATCATCAATATGAAGCACCAAATCACCATAATCTTTCATCGACTCAATGTCAAGGTCGATTGTTGGTCCATTGTTGTCAATGACCTCAATGAGATATGACAGGAGGGTGTCTTGGATATTTTGGGAATATCCAGAGTTCAAGAGTTGCTTGAGGATTTGCGTGCTCTTCTTCAAACCAAGATCAAGCATACCCATCCAACCACACCCAATGACTCTGAGAGAGTTCTGGAAAAGATGTAGCATCTTCCAATCAGGCTCTTGTTTTCTTACGTGGTCATAAGAAACGTTGATTGAATTTAAGCTTGGTAGATATGTAAGCGCATCGAAGGCTTCAACTGCATCAAGGATTACCTCTTTGGCAATATCTTCCATTGTTCCATAGCTCAAGATCGTTTCAGCATCAGTTTCACCATCAAGTATCAGAGTGCCGAGCTTCTTACACGAAATTAGTGGAGTGATATCAAGTCGGTCAATGCTATTTTCATCTAGGCGAAGTTCTCGTAATCGGCCATGGGACATTAATTGTGATGTATCAAAAGTACTGATATCCAAATTGCTCAGGTCAATCGTCGAATCATGGATATCATACCTTTTCTCTTTTTGACTTCCATCTGACGTGATATACTTCAGAACATTACTCACAGTCGTACTCTCTCAATTACAGCTTACCAATTCCGGGTTTATTCTCTTTTCTATTTGCATCATCTATCAATAGGTAGATGGGAAAATTCAAGACATAGATTGTCAACTCAAAGAACGATTGCAATGTGGAAAGACAAGGTACGAGAGTATATAGATGGGAATAGTGACTATCTAATCGGGATCAGCGACGAGATTCATCGGAATCCAGAGATTGCATTCAAAGAGGTCAAGGCTTCTCGTCTTCTTGCTGATGAATTGAAGAAGGCCGGTTTCGATATAGTGCTTGGAGCGGCTGGAATGGACACAGCAATTGTAGCAACTCATCCAGAACAAAATGGTGCTAAGTGTCGATTGTTATATGTTTCGTGAGAAGTTAAAAAATAATTTAGTAAATATGTGCTTGTTTTGGCACAATATGAAAAATAAGACGAATGAGTTTATAGGGATCTTTTATGGGCAATAATGAATCTCATCAGGATTCCACGCGTCAGGTAAATATTTTTTAACCTCTCCATAAGATGATTTTTTGTATTTAGCACTCAAATCTTTCGAAATTCTTCTTCTTTCCATATCTGCGGAATAATATTCTATATCCTGTCTTATGCAAATATTTTGTTTCCTAACATTGCTCCTGAATGTTCTTATTAGATTATCTGTCCAGCCAAATTCGTTATGGGTATAATATTCTTCATTAATTTGTTTTGATTTTCTGGGATCGTAATCATCATAAGTTTGATCCAAAGGTCTGTATCTGCAATCTACTATCTGAACCCTCCATTCCCAACATTTCAATCTTTTTTTCTCCATCTTCTCGAATGGTATGTCCCAATTATATAGCATAAATATGAATATATCCTTTGATCTGTAACCAGCATCGATGAACGTGTCGATTTGTCCTTTTATTTCGTGATAATCCTCATATTTCCAATCCCATGCCATTCTCGGATAATGAAAAC
>JABCSP010000417.1 GCA_018238825.1 Candidatus Thorarchaeota archaeon
GGCCGTAAATCCTCTTCAGGTGTTAGCGTAACGATTTCATTTTGTAGAGGTGATGAGTCCGATTGAAATAATTGCTCATTATTGTTATTGAGAAAGACATCAGGAACATACGAAACAGTTACTAAAAACATTGTAAGAATTAATACAGTAGCTAACTTTCTTCCATAGAGCTCGCTCATCCTCATCACAACACCCAGATATATCCAACAAACCTTGTATTTTAATGTAATTGGAGAAATATATCACCGTAATTATTCTAATTACACTTGTATTCGTTCTTGATTATTCCTGGAAATATCTCTATAATCTAATTAAAACTTGGCAAATGTAAACTATGTGTACTAATCCTCTACTACAGAAGTATCAAGAATATCATTAAAGGGATAAATTGGTACTATGAATTCGTTATCTATGGCATCCATTGTGAGGAGATATGCATCATCCTCAGAGAGACCACAGTTTTCCAATCCACGAATCAGCAAATGTAATTTGAATGTATCATTATTGGAAGATAGGGGAATAGCTTCCTCAATGATCTTGAAACGCCGAGGTAGGTCTTTATCACAAATCTGATATTTTCTGAGTAGTCCACCATCCACAAAATCATCGAAGAACCACTCAAGGGTCTTTGCGGTCTTTGTATCTATTACCCTAGTAGGTGCCTCAGCCAATGTTTCATCAAGCATCATTCCAATAGCTCTAGCATAACCAATCATTTTTTCTTCTTGTTCAGATGATGATGATGATATAGTGATAAATGCGCATAGGAGATTCGGTGTAGGTACTGTACGGATAATGTCTGAAATTGGAAGAACTTGATATTCATCACTTCCTTCTTGGGTTTCAAACTCAGATCGAAAGTGCATAATTGCAGTGATAAATGCAGACAGCATTCCTTCTTCAAAGCCTTCTTTCATCATCTTTGAATATATGGGAATTCCGCTGAGCTTGTGGAGAACAATGATACCTAGGAGATTGTTTGCATCGTTAAACCGGGTTTTGATTTCTCTTGCTGAAGCACGTTTTCGCTTATTCTTACGAGCATATGCTCGCTGACCAACTACGACTGCAACTAGCATGCTTGCACCAATGGCAATCTGCCAAGAATAATCAATAAAGGCTTCAAAGAGTCGAGCGTCAGTATCAATAGATGGAACAAGGGTATCATGAAATTCTTGCACCAACTCGTAGTTTTCCTTTGCTACCTGAACAATCATAGTGTATGTAATTTCACTTGCAGGAGGCATTGAAAAGTTTGATACATAATGACCATCTGCAGTTTCGACCATACCCTGCAATGCATAAACGGTTCCTGCACTTGATACTATACTAAGTGTGACATTTGCATCTAGAACAGGATGATCTGTATCTACCTCAACTACTGCTATCTCAACTTCAATGCTTTTAAATTCTGGACCTGACAGACTAGATATCAGATTGACCTTAATTGGTACCTTCTCCACCAAGAAGGAGAGGACATATGTTTGATTCTTGTACCCTACCTTTGAGAAAGAAATTCTGATACTATAGTCTCTTTCTCCAAGAGGTGTCAATGTAAGATTGTAATGCCCAGTTCCATTATCTGTAACTGAAGCCCATTCAGATCCTTCTTCAGTAATCTCTACCAATGCTCCATCAATGCCAAGTCCATCATACGATTGTGAATAGAAGAAATCAAAATTGTATGAACGACCATAGATGAGTGGTTCTAACGGTCCTGAAGGAGAAGCTAGGTCAGTAAGATATTGTGATTTAATAGTGATAATAATTGGAGTAGTTTCGAAGAATGGAGCAGAAGAAATAACAGAAACATCGAAATTCCCGGCCCCTACTAGAGCTGTATCAAAATCAGCTTGCCACCAATTTTTGACGACATTTGGTTCAAAATCGACAGAACCTCCAGCCCATGTGCTACTCACCACTGCGCCATCATTTAGGAGTAATTGTTCGTTCTCAACATCATAGAATCGCATTACAATAGTTACAGGCTGACCAACTACGGTTTCCAACTCATCTTCAAAAACCACTTCTAGGGCCGCTTGATGGTGTAATGCAAATTCTGCAAAGCCATATGCTATTTCGGTTCCGTTAGACCAGAAATAGGAAACACACCATATGCCAGCTGTAGTGTTTGTTGCTCCAAAAACCATTGAAGTACTTACAGCAGAACCCAATGCTCCGCTTACTGTTGATGATTCATGCCATATTGTACTGTTTGGTAAGACCCATGTGAAGTTCACTGCATTTGTTAAAATAGGAATCTGAGTCATCGCACCGATACTCACAGAGAGTCGTGCACTATCATTGGAATGGAAAATACTGTCCTCAACCCAATCAGATACATCATATCTTTCAATTGATTCATTGAAAGCATAATTGTAATCATCACATGTAACCTTCCACCAACCAAGTCTATCCACGAGTACAGATGGAGGGATTTCAATGAACTTGATTTCCTCATTACAACTC
>JABCSP010000418.1 GCA_018238825.1 Candidatus Thorarchaeota archaeon
GCTACACCTCGGCGACTCTACTCAAGTGGCTATCCACACCAGAAAGACCGATGACTGGAAAAGATGCTGATAGACTCTTCTTCTGGATACAACGGTCAAACTGTTGTTTAGAGTACAAGTCAAACAACAAGGTTCAGAAAGCTCCAAGAAGAGTCATAAATCGAGTTTACCCCCGTTGCTCTAGGATATATATCGAAAGAGCCATCGACATTGTAAGACCACGCGTGATTCTATCCCTTGGAGGTCATGCTTCTTGGTGGTTCAAACCTAGTAAGGCGCTCAAGGATGTAGTAGGCAATGAAACGCATACTAAGTACAGGGGCTATGACTACTATGCTCTGGCGCATCCATCCTCTAACAGTCGTTGGCTTCTGCAGTACCCTGAAAACCACAATAAATCTTTGAAATTCGTACGACCTATCATCGCAGAGCTTCTTTGGGAATTGTGAATTACCTCATCTTTTCATATCTCTACCTGTCTAATCTTGAAATCCAGCTCGTATTCAAGCAGAACTACTCTGTTCTTAGTAATCCATGGCATTGCCGAGCTAATCCGGTCTGTGATTTTGCTTGCGATTATAATTCCTATGACTTTGTCACCATTCGGTAAGTTGTCTTTCACCCAAGTCATATAATCCAATAATTGCGTCAAAGATTTTGCAGGACCTTTGCTGACCTTCAATTCAATAACTACTGGTATATCATTTTCATCAATTGCCAAAATATCAATAAACCCTTTTCTGCCAGACTTAAACTCGACTGGAAATTCACTCTCTAGCTGACGTTCTGGTTCATAGAGTTTCAAACTTGAATCAATTAGTTTCAGGTCTTCAATATTCGACAGAATGAATGCTCGTAAGTGTTTTTCCAAGGAGAAAAGAAAACTCTCCTCTCCATTCCGATCACTCTCTACTGACTCCCCTTCTTGAGCAATTTTGGTCCGGCCCTGGTCATCTTCTATAATTTCCCAGATGCCATGGACTTCAGAATCATAGAGCACAAATCGACCCTGTCCAACTCTGTACAAAAGGTCATAACGAGTGTCTAGTTTTCGAGGGTGTATGTTTGGTCCATGATGTATTCTTGATGGCATATTTACTGTAGTAGCACAGATGTTCGACCAAACTGTGTTTGGACTTATTTCAGGATATTCACTGAGAATATATTCTTTGATTTGTTTAACTGAGACTTGTCCACCAATACTCTCTACAGCATGGTGAACTAGCTCTCTTACAATTGGTCTAGAGGACAATAATGACAACTCCTACTTCACAGGTACCCTCGAATCCTATTTTATGTATAAGAGAGAGTGTTACCGAAGGGACAAGAGCAAAGGAAGACAACTACTTCGGAATTCGTAAGACCCATCATCGCAGTACTTGTGAGTATATCGTATAGAAGTCATAGGTCACTCAACAATCCGGTTCGAGGTCTGTTCCCACTCATCACCGATAAACAGGAAAACCAAATATGTTGGGTTTGCACTACTTCTGTCATGCGACATGGAGTTAGAGATTGATGGACATCGTTTGGATCATAAAGCATAAAGATGATATCACTAAATGGTACATGAAGAAGAAAGACATCTTCGATAGCTTGGAAAACACGAGGGGACTCAGGAAAGACGACCTTCTCTGGTATGAGAGCCACGTGGCAAAATATGTCGCGGAACACGCATTTAAGTTCAGCAAGAGGGAGTTGAAGAACGTCCTGATAGGGTTTCAACTGGGCGACAAGCGAACAGACAGTAGGACCAAGAAAGCCCTCATTCCGGACCTTATTCTTCAGTTTGATAGGGAATTGTGGGTTGTTGAAGTGAAGTATCATGACAGTTATCCCAACCCAGAGACCAAATATGGAATTTGCTGGATAGACCAGCTGGAGTCCTACTGCATTCAATTAGAATACTTGATTAAAGAAGGAGGGTGGTTCGTGGGTGTCGAGCATGTCCACCTTGCATTGTTCTGTGCATACAAGAATAAGAAAGAACCAATGAGTGACCAGATGAGGGAAGCAAGAAAGTGGCCCATTAAAAGGTGAGATTCACTTGCCTTCTTGCCATAGTTCTACGAATCCACAGTCCGGACACAGATGAGCCTTGATTTCTACAAGTGGTCCCAGCTTCGGAGGCATCCGACTGAGTGAATTAATCCATGTTGGGTCCCCAGCCATCGTACCAAGTTCCATCTTTGACCCGCATTTTGGACATTCCTTTTCCATTCTGACCAAAGCTCCTTTCTCGTCTTCTTCAGGCTTTTCCCATAAGACCTTTATTGATAATCGACGCAATTCGTTTCAGTTTTGAAATCTCCACCATGAGTTTCTCTGGAAACATGGGTGTGTCTAATCCGATGTCATCCTGAAGTTCCTTGAAAGGATATCGTCTCTCTACGCGCAAGTACCCGTCGAAGAATGTTTTGAGATTTCCAGACCTGTACTCTTGAAGTTTTCCGACTAGACCG
>JABCSP010000419.1 GCA_018238825.1 Candidatus Thorarchaeota archaeon
AGAATGGCTAGGAGTTTGATCCGCCAGATGGCATCTTCTTTATTCAGTTCTTCTTCTCTGATTTTATCGAGGAATTCCTCAGTATCTCTACAGCTCTCATCAACATCATCTTCGTAACGAATGACCTTTCTTGCATCCTCAATGTTTCGAGTGAGAAGTGCGCTCTTACTTAGAACAATCATCTCAACGGTTTTTTCAGCAGTAGAGATTGCTTCTCGTTCTGCTTCCATTAGCGCAGCTTGAGGCATGTGTAGCATTTCATCATCGAAGAAATGTTTCCCTATTATTTCGCCCTCTTTATCAGGTATCAACCATTCACAGAACTTGACAACCAAACCAACCAATGGAATGAACATGAAGCTAACAGCCACATTGAAGATTGTGTGTGCATTTGCAATCTGACGCGGAAGATCAGCTGATGTTGTTGTAACCAGTGATGCGAATGGACCGAGGAATGGAAGGAATATAGCTACTCCAACTACATTGATGATAGTTTGAGCAACTGCTGTTCGCTTTGCGGGAGTAGTTGCACCAATTCCGGCGGCTAATTCTAGGAAACATGTTCCAATATTAGCACCCATAACTAGAGCTATTGCAGGAGCAAGAGTAATAGCGCCAGCCGCACCCATGGCAATAACAAGACTTGTTGTAGCAGAACTACTCTGGGTCACACCTGCTATTAATGCACCAATGAGAATTCCGTAAATGGGAATGGCTCCGAAATTATTGATGAGATCTGTGAAGACCGGGTAGTCTGTTGTTAGCGGAGCGGCTCCTTGCTTCATGAAATCCATTGAAAGGAATAAGAGTCCTAAGCTGAAGATGACTGTCCCTGCAAGTTGAACATTTTCTCTTTTGGAAAACATCTTCATGAAGAAACCGATTGCGACCATAGGCCAGAAAATGCCTCCGATATTAAATGATACAAGTTGTGCAGTAACTGTGGTTCCAATCTCTGAACCTAGCATGACATGCACTGATTGTCTGAATGTCATCAATCCAGCATTTACAAAACCTATTAGGGTTAGAACTGTAATGCTTGAACTTTGAGTCATGAAGGTTGCAGCAGTACCAGCTCCCATTCCCCTAATAGGATCGTTACTTACCTTTTCTAAAGTTCTAACAACTCGCTTACCAGAGATTTTCCCAAGGGTTTCTCTGAGGAGAGTCACGCCATACATGAATAGGGCGAGACCACCAATAATATTGAATGCAATAGTCAGCTCTGCTATCATGTTCAACGGATGCCGCAGCCGTCATATGCTACATATGAACTTTTTGCCGTTCATAATTATCTAGCTAAAGAAATGAAGTTCCGGGTTTGTGTTCCCGGAACTGTTCTTCTAAAGCCTGGTATGCCTTGTAAAACCAGAACAAGCGTATGACTTGATTCCTTCTTTTTGGAGTTCATCCAAAACGATATTCATTCCAATTGAATCAGAGCTATCATGTCCAGCAATAACAACGTAGAGACCTTCCTCTTCACAAGCCTTCTTGACATCTTCACCCATATGCATTGTAATGATGGTGCTAACTCCAGCATGAGCTAGCTTTGGTATTGATTTAGGTCCTGCTGATGTACCCCCTGTGAAGAATACAAACTTCTCACCAACACTTCCATCTGGGCTACCAACAAGTATCTCTGGTCCAGCACCTATTTTCTCAGCTTCTTGATATTCGGGAATCTCTAGCAGCACTTCAACAAGGTTTCTCAATGTACTTGGGTCCTTGTCTTTCAGGTATTTGGTTAGAAACTGGAATCCTATGGAATCTGCCGGGGTATGAGAACACATGAATGGCATATCGATTAATCTTGCAGCATCTGTTGTTTGATTATGATTACGGGGCTTGGTTGCAAAATGCACTTCTTTCAATCTAGCAGCCATAGCAGACTCTGCTTGAGCAATTGGAACTCCAACTGCTGCCCACTGCTCGGGCTGAATTCTCATAACGTAGTCCAAGTTGGAAATTCCGATCCCATGAGGATGATGAGCCAGTACTAAATCGATTTGCTCTCCTTTCTCACTGAGTCGATCGGCAAGCACGATTTCACCAGTGCCAATATCGATACCACAGAGAATGCTCTTTATTTCTCTGTCTTCCTCTCCATACAGAAGTCTACAATCAGTGTAAGGATTCCAAGTGACATCTTTGTCAGCAAGTTCCTTCTTCTTACCTTCTAACTTCTCCAAGTCTTTTTTGGACTTCTCAAGAATCTGATTGACTCTCTCACGTCCTCTGGGGTCCGCATCTATCCCCATATCGACTATCTTTTTGTAGATATCACCTAGCTTCATGGTTCAGTATCCGCTGACCTTCTGTTTTAACCTTTCGACAGAAGCACGAACTGTTTCTTAACATGAGGATTATTTTTCGAAAACTTCTTTTCATTATTAAAAATGAAAACAATTATTTGATGGTTTATTGAATTCCTTTCTTCAACGTGTAGGCT
>JABCSP010000056.1 GCA_018238825.1 Candidatus Thorarchaeota archaeon
CCAGCTAACAGTTACTTTTTTGATGAACTCTTTTGTGTACATTGTTGTTCTATCAGTAGTCTTAACAATAGGATTTTGGGCATCATCGACCCTCAATAGGACGTGATTCCATTTTGGCAAAAGTTACCAAGGCATCATATGCAGTTCTCGCAGCTTGTACAATTTCGCATTTTATGAATCACATCTACACTGGTGCACTTTCACCATTTCTTGTTGAGATACAGCTTGATCTGGGTATTAACTATACACAGATCGGGATTGCTACTAGTGCAGCAATTGTAGCAATGACCATTGCCCATCTTCTTGTCGGTTATCTTGGCGACAAAGGTATGAGGGATATTTTCATCTCTATTAGCGTATTACTAGCTGCAGTTGCAATGTTCCTGACAAGTACTGCACAGGGATTTGTGATGCTGACGATATACCAAGTCTTCCTTGGTCTTGGAGCTTCTGGATATCATCCTAGTTCATTCCCGGCACTAGCTGAAAAGTTTCCGAATGCTAGAGCAAAAGCAACAGGCATCCAAGCTATGGGTGGTTTGCTTGGAATGGCAGTAACACCTTTTGTTGGAGTAACCTTACTCATTGCAACGGGAACTTGGCAATCCTCCCTGCAAGTACTTGCAATCGTAGGCGTTGTTTTGTTTGTACCAACTTATCTGCTCATGAAATATTCTCAGAGCGATAAAGCAAATGGGCTTGACGATGACCTCATCCCAGAACCAGAAGAAGAAGTGCATATAGAACCAGAAGGTTGGACTCGCAATTATTGGTTTCTTGTTTTACTTGTAGGTCTACGTGGAATGGCATTCAGGTGTACATCCCTACTGATGCCTCTATATCTCACTGTAACTTACCTTACCGGTGTAGTCACTGCAGGTTATCTAACTGCTGTAATGTTAACAGCGGGACTTGTCGGTGAAGTTGTCTCGTCATACTATTCAGACAAATGGAATAGAAGAGTACCATTTCTCATCGCCTCTTCTGGAGTAGCAGCACCTGCCCTACTCCTCTTAAATTTCCAGCTCAGCTCGATGATGCTGGTGTTAGTTTTAATTGTCATCGGATTTTTCTTCTATCTAGGTGTACCGCCTAATGTTGCGTATCAAACAGAAGTATGTCCTCGTAATTCTACAGGGCTAGCCTTTGGAATTCTCTTTTCATTCGGAGCGATTCCAGGGGCTTTGTCACCTATCATCTTTGGAATCATTGCTGATAACTTTGGATTATCCTCATCAATACTCTTTCTAGTAATAACAACACTTCTAGCAACAGTTGTAGCCCTATTTCTGAAAGATACTAATACTAAAGAAATTGACCCATCCAAAATAGTAATCGCAGATATGGAATTGGAGTGAACGTTTCTTTATCCATAGGTAACCTGAAATTTGCAAAGTGTATGTGAAGAACAATGTTCGATTACCACGTCCATCCAAACTACTCGATTGATGCAGAAGGAAGCATTGAGGAATTCTGTGAAATCGCACTTGAGAAAGGTTTGGAAGAGATAGCATTTACCACTCATCTTGATACGGATAATGCAGGGGATGATTGTTATGTCAATGTCAAAGGGAAGAGAGTGGATACTCGTTCAAGTATCTGGTTAGAAGACTACGAAGCAAGCATAAAATCTGCAGATGATGAATACAAGGAGAGAGGACTTAGAGTACGACTTGGTGTGGAAGTGGACTATATTCAGGATATTGATGGATCATTACCTGAGCGTTTCTACTCCACTGATTTTGATATCATACTGGGCTCGGTACACCTCATCGACCATATAGCAATATCAGCAAAAGGTAGAGCTGAGAAGGCCTTCAAGAATTACTCAATGGAAGAGCTTGGGGAAAAATATTACACCCATATTATGGAGGCGGTCGAATCAGACCTCTTCGATATACTGGCTCACATTGATCTCTATAGAAGATATGGCCAGACCTTCTATGGTGACGGTATAAGAGAAATTTGGAAACCCCACATTGCAGACCTTGCAAACGCAATGAAACGACATAATATGGGTTTTGAGGTGAACACCTCTCCTCTGAGAAAAGGGCAGACTCAACCTATGCCTGATGTTAACATTATCAATGCACTCAAAGATAGAGGAGTGTCTATTGTCACGACAGGGTCAGATGCTCATTGTCCACAGGATGTTGGTGCTGACATCAATGGGGCTATTCAATTATTGAGAGATTCTGGATTTTCCAACATCTCACAATTTGAAAAGAGAACTGCTCATAAACAAGCTATTCTGTAATGACCTAAATTTTACAAAACAGAATTATACTGGTATACTAGTGAATTCATGGTGATTCAATGAGAAATAAAATTCCATTCATATTATGTTTAATTGGCGGTGCACTCATGATTTATGCAGGTGTGGTCGGCAGTATCGGATTCTGGGATAATCTGATCAGCTATGCCGCAACTATTGCGCCTGGGTATGAGGATATCATGCTCTGGATACTTGTTATTCTACAGAATGTTGCAAGCTTTGGAGGAATCGCAGTAATTGTTGGTGGATATCTAATTACGACCAATCGTGTTGGAACTGGAAAGTTCATCATTGGTATTTCTGCAGGAATGGGAATATTCGGTTTAATCATGCTTGTCTACAATATGTATATGGCAATGGGCATGGCAGCATTCTCTGAGATATATAACCTGATATCAACTACTGCTGCAATCCTAGGTCCAGTCCTGACAATTATAGCAAGAACCTTGACAAGGAAGCCCTGAATCAGTCATTGAGTAATGCTTATTCGGGATTTCGTGTGATGACAACCTGGTAACAGTGACAAATACGAATAACGCTGCAATCGAAAAAGCAGTAAGTTTCATTGAGGAAGATCTCTTCAACGAGGCAATTGAAGAGCTCCGTTCCTTTTTACAGAGTAGTCCTGAGTCAATAGAAGGATGGTACAATCTAGGATACGCTCTTACAGAAACCAACGAACTAGAAGAGGCAGTCAAAGCATACGATGAAGCATTAGCTATTGACAACAGCATTTTCGAGATCTGGTTTAACAAAGGTAGTGTCCTCTATGAGGACAAGGATTTCGAAAAAGCAAAGGAATGCTATGAAAAAGCCATTGAATTAGATCCAGATGATGCAGAGGCCTGGAATAATCTTGGAAACTGCTTCTCAAGACTTGCAGAGGGACCACAAGCAATCGAGTCTTATACACGTGCTGTAGCCCTCAAGCCAGACTATGCTGAGGCATTCTACAACAAGGCAAACGCGCATTTCATTGAAGAGCAAGATGAGAGAGCTATTGCATACGCAGAAGTTGCTTTACAACTGAATCCGGATCTCAATAATCGCGTTAGTCAATGGATAGGTGTATCAAGAGATAGGTTAGCCTCCAAGAAGGATGAAGAAGCACACCTAAAGAGAATCCGTGGGAAATCCAAGAAAGACGATTGATTGATTCATCAGACCTAAAAGGAACTAATGTACCTGCGACAATATGATGCCAGGAATAGTTCCTCCAGATGATACAGGCGAGGGCATTAACATTCGACCAAAATATATCGGGATAGCAGCTATTGCAATCGTGTTTGGTGGAATCATCATAGCTTGGTTAAGTGCTATAGGAATCCTCCCTTTTGATGGCCCAATGGTCTTGGGAGTCACCATTCTTGCAGCAACCGTGCTTGTTTGCTGTGCATCAGCTATCATGTTAGGGTCAGTAGCCTCTAAAATGCCACAGTATGGAGAAATGGAAATTAGATTTGACGAGGGAATGGAGCACTATAAAAATGAAGATTGGGAGAATGCACTTCTAATCTTCACAGAACTGGCTGGACCAAAATTGAATCATAAAAGAGCTCTGTATTATTCTGCACGGTGTTACGAGAAGATGAATGATTGGGAAAGTGTCAAGAAATTCTGTAATGCATATCTGATTCTAAAACCAAAGGACAGAGAAGTATGGGAGATGCTTGCTGACGCTCATAAGAAACTCTTCGAATATGGAGAGGCTGAAGATGCACTAGAAAGAGCATCAAAACTCCCCGAAGAAAAATAGATTCGAGATACCTACTTCGGTTTTACAACTGAGTTGCGAAGATAGCCGATTTTCTCGATATATTGTTCAATCGTATCACCAGCTTTGAGGAACTCCGGTGGATCACGAACAAATCCCACACCAGATGGTGTTCCTGTGGCAATCACATCACCAGGTTCCAAAGTGAAGGCTTTGGAAAGGTGAGCCATAATCTGAGGTACGTTGAACATCATATTGGAAGTGGAGGAATCTTGTTTCACTTCACCATTGATCTTGGTTTGTATTTTCAGTCCCTGAGCATCTCCAAGCTCGTCTTGTGTAACAATGCAGGGACCCATGGGACAAAAGCTATCAAGTGACTTACCTCGTATCCATTGCCCATCTCCACGTTGTAGGTCTCTTGCGGTTACATCATTGACTATTGTATATCCTGCGATATATTCCAAGGCTTTGCTTTCACTTACATCCTTACACGTCTTGCCAATCACAATTGCCAATTCTACTTCCCAATCAATCTTGTCAGAAATCTTTGGCATTGGAATTGAATCATTAGGACCAATGACACAGGAAGGAAACTTGGCGAATATTATAGGAAACGCGGGTGTTTCAGAACCTGTTTCTTTGATGTGTTCCAAGTAGTTCTTCCCCAAAGCGATAATCTTACCAGGACGCGTCACAGGCGCCTCAAGAATAACTGAATCGAGGGGATAAGCCATCATCCGTTCATCGAGAGGAGTTTGCTCGTATCGAGTTACAATTTGGCGTACTACCTCAATACCTGATTCCCACTGCAATAAATCCATCATTGTCGTAGGGAAACTTTGACCACGAACATGGTATTTGCGACCAAAGTAAGATGCTGCATCGGGTATATCGAGAATCCCTGAATCTATCTCAACACCAATTGACGGAACACCCATCCTAGAGTATGTGACCAATCGCATGTCACTTAATGCCCAACCAACTCATTTATTCGTACTGGTGTTAAACTCCCGTTGGTGTTTGGCAATGACTGGTGAAAAATCTCTAGATGGACTACCGGAACATGTGTATGTTGCTTTGGGTCGACGAGGAATGGAACCCATACCGCTACTAGAGTGTACGTATGAATGTGATGGAAAGGAATTACGCCTTCTTGAGATGACTCAAAACAAAGAGGCCCCATCTGAAAAAGGAGTTGACGAGATCACGGAAGACTGGTTAGTTGAGTGTACAAAATGCAATAGACCATTCACTATTCGGTGCATTGTTCGATATGCGCATGGAGAAAGGATAGATACAAGAGTGGACATTCTTGATGATACAGGGAACAATCTTGGTTGGATAGGAAGCTACTAGGTGATTGAATGACTAGGACCTACAAAATCTCCGTTCTACCTGGTGACGGCATTGGTCGTGAGGTGGTGCCGGAAGCTGTAAGAGTACTTGATGAAGTACAGAAGCAAGTAGGTGGTTTCCAAACAGAATTGCATGATTTCGAATGTGGTGGAGAATACTATCTCCGTGAAGGCAGGGAATGGTCAATTGAGGCAGAAGACTTCACAAAGAATGAAGCTGATGCAATACTTCTTGGCGCAATCGGAGCAAATGATGATCAAGGAAAAAGCGTCAGACTACCAAATGGTCATCTTGCTGGATATAGTGTTGTGATCGGACTAAGAATAGAGCTTGAGCTGTATGCCAATGTACGCCCTGTGAATCTCCTTGATGGTGTGTGGTCGCCAATTAAGGAAAAGACTCCCGATGATATCAATATGATAATAATAAGAGAAAATACTGAAGGGCTCTATGCTCAAACTAACGATAATTCAGAGGGCGAGAATTCTTCGGAAATTGTAATCGATAGAAGGGTCATAACTCGAAAAGGGTCGGAAAGAGTAGCACGATTTGCATATGAACTTGCTAAACTCAGTTCAGGTGCACCTATCGATGGTAAACAAAGGGTCACATGTGTAGATAAAAGCAATCTACTTGCAGGCTGTCAATTGTTTAGAAAATCATTCAATAAAGTTGGAGAAGATTTCCCTGATGTTGAGAGGGACTATGCGTATGTTGATGCATGGACCCAATGGGTCATCAGAAAACCGGAATATTACAATCTTGTAGTTGCACCAAATGCATTTGGTGACATAATAACCGACCTAGGTGCAGCCATACAGGGTGGTCTCGGGATCGCACCAGCAGGAAGTATTGGTAACAACCATGGTGTATTCGAACCTGTTCATGGATCTGCACCAAAATATTACGGCCTGAATGTTACTAACCCTATGGCAGCGATTCTTGCTATGGGAATGATGCTCGATTGGTTAAGCACCAAACATGAAGATAAGAAGATCAAACTTGCAGCTGATTTAGTGCAGGAATCAGTTGCATTAGTTTTAAAGAATGGAAAAATCAGGACAAGAGACCTATGTCTAGGTCAATGGAGTGATATCAAACCGAGCTCCACAGTTGATGTGACAACGGCAATCATCAGTAAGATGAAAGAAGTAAACTCAGGATAGTGAGGGGATGGGTTACACTCTAGCTGAAAAATTACTCGCGAGCCATACTAATGATGGTAAGGCAACGGCGGGGGATATAGTAGAAGCAAATGTGGACTTGTTAATGGTTCATGAAGTTCTCGGGTCAAGGATCCTAGGTGTTCTTGAGGAGATGGAATTCAAGAAGGTCTGGGACCCAGAACGTATTGTGGTAGTCAATGATCACTGGGCTCCGGCTTCAGATATCAATAGTGCCGAAATTCACCGAAGAAATCGTAACTTTGTAAAAGACCAGGGAATCACTCACTTCTATGATGTAGATTGTGGAATATCTCATCACGTCTTACCAGAGAAGGGACTCATTGTACCTGGAGAACTCGTTATTGGTAGCGATTCTCATTCAACAACGTATGGTGCATTCAATACTTTTTCTACAGGATTGGCAGCAACGGATTCAGCATTAATCCTAGCAACTGGTTCTTGCTGGTTCAGGGTTCCCGATTCAATCCGAATCGATGTAACTGGTGAGCTTCAAGATATGGTAATGAGTAAGGACCTCATTCTAAAGATAATCTCGGACTTAGGCCCAGATGGAGCAAACTATCAATCAATGGAATTTCATGGTGATACCATCGATACAATGAAAGTAGGCGAAAGGATGACCATATCCAATATGTCCGTTGAGGCAGGCGCAAAGTGTGCACCAATGACTGTCAATGGACACGTGAACAAGTGGATGGAAACACTCGCACCCTCAAAGCGATGGAAACCAACTCTTCCAGACAAGGATGCAGAATACATTGATACTCGAACTTATGACATCAAGAGCGATCCACTAGGTCCAATGGTTGCAACACCAGATAGCCCGACAAATGGCAAAGCGGTGAGAGAGGTAAGTGGAGTTCCAATAGACCAGGCGTTCATCGGATCTTGTACGAATGGAAGAATTGGGGACTTGGAGATAGCAGCTAAGATTTTGAAGGGTAAGAAGATACGAGAGGGCGTTAGGCTAATTATAACTCCAGCTAGCAAGCATACCTGGATGATGGCGTTGGAGAGGGGTCTACTCAAGATTTTCATGGAAGCGGGAGGTATAGTTACGAATTCAACCTGCGGAGCATGCGTTGGTGGACACTTAGGAGTCCTTGGAGCAGGAGAAGTTTGTATTTCTAGCACCAATCGTAATTTCAAAGGAAGAATGGGACACCAAGACTCCAGGATATATCTTGCATCACCTGCAACTGTTGCAGCTAGTGCATTGATGGGAGCAATCACTGATCCAAGGAGTGTGTAAGTATTGACCAAAGAACTGAAACCTGTTACTGGAAGAGCTTGGGTCTTTGGCAACGATGTCAACACAGACCAGATAATCCAGGGGCAGTATCTCACTCTTCTTGACTACGCAGAAATGGCTAAACATACATTTGAGATTCCAAGACCCGTATTCAAATCAAAAGTAAAGAAGAATGATATAGTAATTGCAGGTCGAAATTTTGGGGGAGGATCCTCTCGAGAGGAAGCTCCGAAAGTTCTACTCCAATCAGGTATTGGATGTGTAGTGGCCGAATCATTTGCACGAATCTTCTATCGCAATGGGTTCAATGTCGGACTTCCATTACTTATCATTCCGAATGTTGCAAAGCTTGTTTCAGATGGTGAAACAGTCATTGTAGACCTCATTGAAGGAACTCTATCAGTTCGTAGCAGTGGAGATGTTCTTCACGGAAAACCCCTTCCTTCGAGAATGCTTAACCTACTGAAAGAGGGCGGAGCTGTGGCGTGGTATAAACAGAGTAGCGGAAAACACTAAAAGGGCTTGAGCATAGCCTGCAATAATAATCATCACTTGAGAGGACTTTAGATGAATGTACTTACGTTTCTCATGATATCGTTAATTGTACATGCAATTCCGATACCATTCTCATCCGAATATTTGAAATTTAATCATTTACTCAAATGGTTGCCCTTCCGTTTAGTCTGGGGTACAATTGCTTGGGCCATTATTTGTCTATTATCCGCGACGACATTACCGTGGGCAATTCTAAGCCTGATAATGAGCCTAGGGATAATAATAATGGTAACTAGTGGATTCCGCCCAGGCGGAGATTTCGAACAAATGCTTGAAGGAATACGAGTCCCATTCACGTGCATTGGAGTAATAATCATCATTCTATTACCCACATTCTCCGGCGTAATCAGCTGGACAGCAGATGTATCTAATGCGGAGTATTTTGATTCAATGATAACTGAAACTGATGACCCCCTCTTTGCAAATCCGATACCTGATCGCATGGTCAGACTGGTTACAGAAGAATATGCAAAGTACGTTGCTGGTCAGCACTTGGCACCATTTGGTTCAAATGTCGTAGTAGCAGCAGCACATATCACGACGCGGAATGGGACGTTAGTGTGGGTTTGTACGATAATATCTACGAATGTTCTTGCGCAAAACTATGTGCAAGGGTTCATCGTTGTAGATGCAAACGACCCTCAATCAATTTCACCTCATCTTATCAATTCAACAACTATTCCAGTAGGTGAGGGGCTCTTCTGGGACAAAAACATCCAGTTTGGAAACTATCTAAATGACATGACTTCTGCCTACCAGTACGCGTATCCTACTTGGACCCCTACCGGTGATCTGGTATATGTTCAGACAAGAACACCCCTTGGGTTTGATTTCGTTGAACGAGCCAGCGGACCCATTGTCTATTGGGAGAATGGTACTGTCTTCCAGTATGCAACCATTGAGGAAACACCAAATTGGATAACTCAGGCATACGCAGAAGAGTGGCTTGAAAGACAGATATCCCGATGGGGAGGTTACCGCCGTGGAGATGGATTTGATCTCTTTGCAGGAGGATTCCTCTGGGTTATTGCTCCTTCAAACGATAGATTGGAGATTCATGAAGATACAAGATACATCATTAATCCTGACTCGGGAATGGTTGAAGCCTTCATTGCTGTTCATCCAGTGGAAGCAGGCAGTACCCTTGCAGGAGTATTCCGTGCAACTCAAACAGAAGTGTTCTATCATGACCTTAGCAGTGAGGGATATGTAAGTGGTGAAGTAGCAGCTGCAAATGTTATCTCAGATATTGGTAAACCTGCAAGCGGGGCCTATTATGGAGCAATGCCACTACTCTATCCAGTTGAGATATCTCCCACAGAAACAAAGTGGACATGGTATACTCCTATCTATTGGACAGATGCATATTGGGATTCTGACTTAGAAGAGTACGTTTACAGTAACATGAGGCTTCATGCTCTAGGACTTGTGGATGCATCTAACATCGACAGATTTGTTTGGCAACCTCTAGGAGGGACACTCTCAGGAGAAGATCTTGTCTTCGAAGTCAGAAGTGATTATGTTGAGCTCTTCGGAGGAGTTGTGGAAGAAGAACCTACGGACACATTCAACATGACTGCTACAGTTCTCAGCATAGCTTCCGATACTGTTGATTCACAGCAACATATCATCCTTGGAACAGACAATGCAACATACCCCCACATTGAGGGGGCACGTGCTTGGATGAATCTGACTGACTGGTATACTCTATTGCTAGAGATTGGTGTGAGCGATAGCTTCACAGCCACAATTCAAAAGGTTGGAGATGTCTACAGAATTATTGCAATAGTCAAGAACTAAGGAACATAGAGGAGGGTAATCCTCCTCCTCTTCTTCTTTTTTTTTAGTTATTATCCAGCACTCATTCTAGCGCGCATTGCTGCATATTTGTCCTTGACCATTCCCCATATCTTACTTCTCCTTGTTGCGTTTTGATATGCATTAGTATGAATGGGACATCTATCACCCAGTTCACACGCATCTTCAAAGCCACCGTGGTCATGCAGTGCGTCCACAAGAGCTGTCTTGAGAAGCTCATCCTC
>JABCSP010000420.1 GCA_018238825.1 Candidatus Thorarchaeota archaeon
AGTCTGTTTTCAATCTCCTCAATCTCAGAATCCTCTAGACCAGGTCTATACATCGCGAACTCGGGGATGATTGAGCTTATTGGCAATTTATACTGAAACCTCTCTCAGAGATATTTTGGGACACTCCTCTCACCTTTTATCCATAAATCGCAATCAAAAGGCTTCTAGTGGTTTCCTTCGCATACATTCGTAAACCAAGAAATAAAGGTTTCATGGATGTGTTCAGGTCATTTTATACCAATTGTGAAAGGTTAAATTTCGATACACACAGCACTTTACAGTGGTTTACATGGTAAAAGAACGTGTGAGTAGTGGAGTCAAGGGTTTAGATGATTTATTGGCCGGTGGATATGTTGAAGGCAGATCCACTTTGCTTGCTGGGGGTCCAGGTACTGGGAAGAGTATCTTAACTTGGCATTTCCTCTTTGATGGAGTAGAAAAAGGAGAGAAAGGAATTCTTCTTTCTCTTGATCAAACATCGGACATGATTACAGAAGATATGACGGATTTTGGATGGGACCCCAAGGAAGCTATTGAGTCAGGAGACCTCACGATACTTAGTGGTAACTTGAAACTAGTACCAACTGAAACAAGCTATGAATATGTCATTAGTTTCGACCATCCTTTACTAAGTGAACAGCCATTCACAGTACCAAGACTTGCTGAACTTGTACGCAAGAAATCCGCAGAAGTTGGTGCAAAACGAGTAGTCATTGATGGACTTGGTCCACTTCTGGAACTTGCAGGAAACCGTTCTGAGATTCGGCAGCTTGTCTATGGATTCATCCGAGAGATAGCAGATGGATCTAATACCATTGTACTTACACATGAACTGAAAGCAAGTAAAACTGCTCAAAATGATGAGATGCCCTTTTTCATCTGTGATGGAGTACTGAAATTGGACACACTCTATTCTGCTGGGGATTACATTCGAACAATAAGAGTCGTGAAGATGAGAGGAGCAAATCACGTTATGAAACGAGTCATGTTTAAAATTGGAAAAGAGGGGATTGTTGCCTTCCCTGATGCACGGTTGCCAGATTGAATTTGATTCAAGAAACTGAAAAATTGCTAATATACTGGTTTGACCTTTCGGACAATATCTGTCATGTCATACATGCTGAATGGTTTCTGGAGGAAAGCTCGAGCACCTGCAGCTAGAACAGTTTCGGTCTGATTATCCACCAAATCTGAAATGACTACAATGGCTACTACGGGATCAATATCAAGAAGATTCTCAATTAACCTAACAATGGCTGCTTGCTCCATATTAAAATCAATAATAACAACAGAAGGACTTGCGCCTTTGTACTCTATCATGAGACCTTCAGCATTCTCAGCCTCTGCAATCACATCAAACCCAGAATCTTCTAACGCCATTTTAAGTAGTACTCTAAGCAGAGGAACTTCACCAGCAATAATAACTCCTGAGTGTCCTTCATTCATCTGCACACATGACCCCCTAGAAATATCTGATTCTGACTATGTAGACGCCTATTCTTGGTCGGATACTGCGCTCTCGACTAGATCCAGCATATGTCTAATCGTAACTGGTTTCAAACCAAAACTAGCTGCACCGTTGCTCATTGCCTGTTCCCGAACATTAGCATCTGCACTGATGAAGACAATCTTTGCTTTTGGTTCAAACTCTAAGATTTCTTTCATCGTCTGCATACCGTCTTTATTAGGCATCCTGTGATCCAAGATGATAACATCAGGTTTTGGATCTATTGTAACATATTTTTCAACGGCTTCTGCACCATCAAAGGCATCAGCTACTACTTCATGACCTTTGATACTGAATACATCTTTGTATAATCGATGTAAGATAGCTTCGTCGTCAACGATGAAAATTGTTACCATTTAGTTACCCCATTTCTGAGCGTGTGGCATACTGCATTATTGGCATTAGCTAATACAAGTCTTTCGAATATGTATCTTAAGATTGATGCAGACGCCTCATTGTATCTGTCGATAGCATTCAAAGTTTCGAGATATAAATGATGTTCGCCTGTTCTATTTTTCAAACATAACCAATAGATATTGAATACTGAACCAATATGGAGAAATTTTCCCAGTGTAAATTTGCGTCCCTCAATACCATTCGTATTTTCGAAGTAGTAATTTTCGGATTGGGAATTATTCCATTAACCTGGTTAATAATTTTGATTACAAATATAGGATGATCATAATTTCACAGGCTCGAAAAGTAACTATCAAAATGTATCTACATTTTCACCATCGAACCTACCCTTTTTCGATTAATGATCCCTAGATTCACTATAACGGTCCTCCTAGGATATTCTAATCACTTTCAAGCAGTATTTTGAAGAGTCATAACTAGAGGTTATTCGGAGTAACCTATAGTTATAGAGTGAATAAGTAATTGAATCGAAAACCTATAGGAAAACTAACCATAGATACATACTCTGAAAA
>JABCSP010000421.1 GCA_018238825.1 Candidatus Thorarchaeota archaeon
GGATAATACAGCGACTGATACTGTTATGGTCCATGTCTTTGACGACACTGATCCATCAATCAATACTCCACCAAACATGGAAGTATTTGTTGGCGGTTCGGGTCAAGAGATACCCTGGGAAGTTTCTGATCTTAATCCTGATACGTATACAGTAGATCTTGATGGAGAAGAATATGCCACAGGAAGTTGGACTAATGGTGAACTCTCAATAAACATTGATGGTCTAACTGAAGGTGAACATGTTCTAGTATTATACATCTACGATGTTGATGGCAACGTTATATCAGATGCCGTCGCAGTACTTGTTATCACTGATTCAGCAGCGCCAGCAGTTGATAGTCCTGATGACATTGTTTCTATTCTAGGAACAACTGGAAATAGTATAATCTGGACTCCAATTGATGAATATCCTGCTAGTTATGAGGTCAGTTCTAATGGCTCCGTATACACTTCAAGCGATTGGGGTGGTTCACGAATTGTTCTTGTTGTCGATGGTCTTCCTGTTGGAAATCACACCTTTACTCTTACCGTGTGGGATGGAAGTGGCAATTCTGCAACAGATACTGTATTAGTGACTGTTCTCCCCTATGAAGGATGGACTCCTGAAGCTGAACCGGCTGATATGATGATGATGATTATCATCGTAGGTGCCGCTGCTGGAGTAATCATTATCGTAGTAGTGGTCTTCTCGAAGTTCAAGAAATCAGCGAGCTAAACTCAAAATACAGACGAGATGAGCTCATTTGAGCTCATCATTCTCTTTTTCCTATTCACGATTTATTTACGCTCTCGCTGAATTAGCTTGTAATTGAATCCATCTTTGGCCAAGCATGTATTGAGGAGTAGCAAGATCCAAATCGCAATCAAAACGACTGGGGATAAGAGGGTAAGCATAGTTTCCAAAAAAGAGATTGGGACCATAATCACTGTCAATTGATATGCCCAGTCTTTTCCAAGATACATTCCGAATCCTGCAATCAGGTCTAAGAATCCTAAGATCACAATCGCAGGAATAACGGGGAAAAACCCAAGCCATGGAATCAATTCTGATAAACCTAAGATGGGATAGAGCAATACCGCACCTAGAAGTACAAAAACCGATTTCAATAGTTGCGCGAGAACTGCAAGACTAAATACACGACGTTGAAGGTCACCAGGGATTCGAATCTCTTGCGTATCAACACTAGCTAAGCGAACAAAACTGTAACCTCCATCATTTCGAATGATTCCCAGTGTTATACACTGAATTCCACTTATCACCAAAATGAATACTCCCGCAATCAATGATACCCCTAGTATTTGTGGGACTAGAATGTGGAAGAAACAAACTCCAGCTGAAACTCCCCATGCTTCAATTTTCAGGCTCCAGAACCACAAAGCAATAACCAGTTCGATAATTCCAATCCCAAAAAGTATACTTGATGCATTACTGATCACATATGAGAGAGCGATGAAGATGATTCCACGCGCCACATGTAATAGTGAGTTTAGAAGCACATAATCCGTTCTGGTGTACGGTTGTTCAACTGATACTTGTACTTGGCATCCCATGGGAAATCCAACGTTCATTTGAGCCCTCATTGTACAATAATAAGAGCGCGGATAACGCATGCATTATCCACTCTGTTTATCTCATTTTATCTTGATAGTAGATGTTTGGTGCATATGTAGGGGGCCATTTAGGTTTATTATCAAGAACTTCTTCTATCTGTTCAAGAATGTCTGATGATAGAGTCACACCTGATGCTCCAACACTTTCAATGACATGCTCTGGTTTTGTTGCACCTACGATTGCTGCTGAAATCTCTGATCTTCTGAGAATCCAAGCTAATGCTAATTGACCTGTAGTGATGTCCAAAGATGAAGCAATTTCTCCCAGTTTTCTGACCTTGGATAGATTGTCTTCGTTGAGTATGTTCTTCATTATCTCTGATTTCGCACCCCTACTATCTTCAGGAACACCATCATTATATTTTCCAGTGAGCAGTCCTTGTGCCATTGGACTCCAAACTGTGAAACCCATGCCATGAGTTTTCGCAACTGGCATAATCTCTAGTTCTATGTGTCTTGAGAACATATTATACTGTGGCTGTTCCACGATAGGCTTGTGAGCACCAATTTCTCTTGCGGCAGCATTTGCTCGTTCAAGTTGTGCTGCAGTCCAAACAGAAGTTCCCCAGTAATGGACATCGCCTGACTTGATTAGACCATCCATTGTATCTACAGTTTCCTTTACTGGAGTTGTGTAATCATACCTGTGTAGGTAGTAGATATCGATGTAATCCAACTTGAGGCGATCAAGAGTCCCCTCGATAGCATTTGAGATATTCTTTCTACTATTTCCCCAATCATTGATGTCTTCGCTAGTTGGCCAAAACACTTTGCTCGAGATAACCAGATTTTTTCTATCAACAGTTTCTTCGGCTAAC
>JABCSP010000422.1 GCA_018238825.1 Candidatus Thorarchaeota archaeon
AGACCTTTCTTCTTCATCATTTTGAATAAAGTGTAAGGACTTTGAAAACCATCCTTTGAGTGGTAAGTATGCAAATGCAAATCAAAGGCAGACAAGCGGCTATCCATTTTATGCACCTATGGGAGTAATAGAATGAAGATAGACTCGAGAAATTCAGAACCCATTTCCCAGAAGAACAAAGTCCAGACTAAAGATATTACGAAGATGATTCCTCCGATGAGGATTCCTTTATCTTTGAAAGCAAGATGTGGTTTTCTTCCAACTGGACTTCCACTATGAATCAGGTAAATGTATCTTAGTATCAGACCTGCCATTACAGGGACTGATAGCATGACCGGTTGAGCCGCCATGTTGTCTCCAAACACATTGTAACAATACATGGTATAGAAGAACACAAACCACGTTGCAGACATAGTGATTGCATTATCTAGAATGTTGTCGTTGTATTTATTGAAAACAGGTTTGTGTATTGCAGCATCTTCTCCAAGATATTGGAGCTCATTCTTTCGTTTTCCAAAACCAAGAACGAGAGCAAAGAAGAATACTCCGATTACAAGCCAAGAGGTGAATGGAGCTCTCAGAAGGAATGCTCCTGAAATCGCTCTAATCACGAATCCTACTCCAATAGTGACAACATCTACAACCACCCTTTTTCTCAGAAATGCATTATAGAGCTGAGAATTGATGATGTAAAGAATAACTGCAACGAAGAACATCCAATAGAGATAGAGCGCGAGAGCAAGTCCACTAATGAGAAGTCCAAATGCTAATACTAACGATGTTGATCTGGATACTGTACCTGAAGGAAGTGGTCTGTTTTTCTTCTCAGGATGAACTGCATCAGCTTCAAGATCTTGAATGTCATTAATGATATACGTAGCACTTGAAACAGCGCAAAATGCAATGAAACCCCAAATTAGTGGGATGTATTTTGTCCAATCTAATGCTGGAGGTAATACTGGCCATGGCCAAACATCAGGTACTTGATAGAAAATTATGGCTAAGAACACCAGTGCATTCTTGTACCATTGAGCGGGCCTCATTAATTTTAAATAGTCTTTCGCTGCCATCAATGTAATCTCCAATCATTCAGAATATGAGTCCCATAATGCGCCCCATTCAGTTTCTTCCAAGAACCATTTGACCCATTTCTTCCCTTTCAGTGGTAACCAAATCCCGTCATGATACAGACCACTGAGCTGAGTCGGGAGCCACATCAATGGAGAACGGAACAAGAAGGTTTCCATTCCAGGGAATTTTAAGAATCCTCTATTCCATTGAATAACTGGACTTCTGCCAGTACTAAGGTGAAAGTTTGGAAGATCTTTTACAGATTCAAAATCTCCAACAATATCGATTTTATTTAGATCTGATTCTCCTAGACCTAACTCGTTTGCCATCTGAAGTTTACGAACTAGTTTCTGATCTAGTCCCATCAACCGAGTCTGTACAGTATCTGCAGCCACCATATCAGAAGTTGCAATAAGTATGTTACCAACCTTTGGAATCATGGTTCTTGGTCCGGGACCGTCACCAACTATGGTTCCATCAGTTAATACAAATTCTGAATGTGAGATTGTTTGTTGTAAGAGTAGTAAGTCTACCAGAATCTCGTGAATCTTGAGATGTGCTAGGTGCCTATTTTTAGTGAGGTATAGACCAAAACTATCTTTCATTGCACCTGTCATCTCCGTGTGAACATGAGTATTGTGAAGTACAATGTTATTACCTATAAAATTGTTAGTTCCTTCCACACTCAGATCATATAGATACGGGACATCACTCTTTATCCCCTCAATACTAACTACATGGTCCCAAGCAATTTCTTCTGATGCTAATCTTTTCATTGATTCAAGCTCTTCTGTAAATTGTTTATTTTCATCAGCTTGCTCAAAAATCTCGATGAAGTATTGTACTATTGGTCGTGTAGGAACTGTATGTTCATTTTCTATGTTATTTACAGAACTTGCTTTACCTGTGGATTGCTGAGTGAAACCCAATCCAAGCCGCACTTTTCTAAACATTTGTGGATTGATTGGAATTGTGTCCCAATTGCTTGGTCTTTTACTTTTTCTTCGCCTTTCAGAAAATTCTTCTAATCTTTTTGCTTTTTTCATTATGCTTTCATCTATATAGTAGCTGCCTTTGACATCCATGTATTCTTTCTCTGAGCCGAAGCGCTCTTTCTGGATTCTTGTGGCGTAAAGTACATCGAGGTCTTCTATTGCTTTTTCGATGCTGCTCTTTTCTATGATATGGACGCCATTCATCTTCAGCTGGTTTATTATGTAGCGCGGCATTTCGAGTGATTTCGGGGCGATGCATGTAACTTCGACGTTTTTGTATTTCATGAGTGCGTATGCTAATGAATGGACCGTTCTTCCGTATTTCAGGTCCCCGCAGAGGCCGATGTTCAATCCGTCA
>JABCSP010000423.1 GCA_018238825.1 Candidatus Thorarchaeota archaeon
ATCCTCCCAATAGCCAGGGGTTTGCAGCACTTGTAATGCTAAACATCATGGAACAATTTGATATCTCTAAATTTTCTGCTCTTAGTCCAGAGCGTTATCATCTCATGATAGAAGCAAAGAAACTCGCATATGCAGAATTACACCAGCACAATACTGACCCTGGATTTTATGATGTACCTCTGGAGAAGCTTTTATCGAAAGACTATTCAAAGAAACGAGCTCGACTAATCAATTCATCAAAAGCTATGACAGAATATGGTTCCGGAGTTCCTGTAGGAAGTGACACCATCTATCTAGCTACTGCAGATGGTGAAGGCAGAGCAGTTTCATTCATCAACAGTCTTTATCGTGGATTCGGTAGTGGTCTTGTGGTACCTGGCATTGGAATCAAGCTTCAGAACAGAGGGAATCTACTATCACTTAATCCTGAGCATCCTAACAGATATGCTCCAAGAAAACTGCCCTTCAATACGATCATTCCAGGAGCTCTTTACAAGGACAAAGATTTCGTAGGTTGTTTTGGAATCATGGGTGGTGCCCATCAAGCACAAGCTCATGCTCAGTTTGTCAGTAATTTGGTTGACTATCAAATGGGTCCACAGGCTGCAATGGACTATCCACGTTTCAATCATGATCATGAAGAGAACATAGTTGCTCTGGAGCATGAGTTCCCTGTAGTAGTACAGAACGAACTCCGAAAGGTGGGGCATCGACTTGCTGAAAAGACTGTATCCGCCTTCGGTGGTGGTCAAGTTATTCTTCGACTTGAGGACAGTTGGATTGCTGGATCCGATTATAGAAAGGATGGGCAAGCAGCAGGATTCTGAAAATATGCATAGCAGTTAATGAGATAAGAGACTGTGTAGCAATAATTGAACAATGGGAGATAATGAAGCATGAGTGGCAAAGGATTTAGAGAAGAAAGCGATCTTCTGGGAGCAAGAATGGTGCCTAAGGATGTTTACTGGGGAATTCAAACGCTACGAGCGCAAGAGAACTTTGATGTTTCTCGGGTCAATTTATCTAAGTACTCAACACTGATTCAATCCTTGGCAATGGTGAAGAAGGCATGTGCTCTTGCAAATGAAGACCTTGGGCATTTTAAACCAAAATTCGGCAAAGCAATTATTCAGGCTTGCAATGAAATTGTTGCTGGTGCACTGGAAGACCAATTTGTCGTGGACATGCTACAAGGAGGCGCAGGTACTTCCACCAACATGTGTATGAATGAAATTATCGCATCACGTGCAAACGAGATTCTTGGTGAAGAGAAAAATTCAATGAGTCCTGTTTCCGCTAATGATGATGTCAATAAAAGCCAGTCAACGAATGATGTATATCCGACAGCAATCAAGATTGCAACTATATTCAGTCTGAGAGACCTAAAAACATGTCTCACCAATCTCGTGGAGGCTCTTGATGAGAAGGCAACAGAGTTCAAAGACCTACTGAAGTTGGGTCGTACCGAGATGCAAGATGCAGTTCCTATCACGCTTGGACAGGAGTTCTCTGCTTGGTCTGGAGCTATTAAGCGAGACCTAAGCCGGATCGATTCAATTAGAGCGATTCTGAAAACTCATAATCTGGGCGCCACAGCAATCGGCACCTCACTCAATGCAGACCCGGAATACATAGAACTTGCTGAAAAGTATCTGAGAGAGGTCACAGAAATTGAGGAACTAATAACCGCAGACAATCTCATAGATGATACTCAAAACAGTGACGAATTTGTTCATGCTTCAGGATTGCTTCGTGTCATCGCCACAAATCTCAGCAAGATTTGCGGTGATTTGATACTACTATCTTCTGGTCCTATTGGTGGGTTCCATGAGATTACACTTCCCCCTGTGCAACCTGGCTCCTCAATAATGCCTGGAAAAATTAATCCTGTAATCCCCGAAATGATTACTCAGGTTGCATTCCAAGTAATGGGTCACGATTTGGTAATCACAATGGCTGCACAATCTGGACAATTGGAATTGAATGCGTTTGAACCTGTGATTGCCTACAACTTTTTCCAGAGTTTGAAAATTCTGAAGAATGCGATTCCGATTCTGACTGAGAAGTGCATCAAAGGAATCCAACCAAATCCAGTAGGTCTTGATATAGTTCATCGTAGTGTTGGTCTAGTCACCGCTCTCAATCCAGTAATTGGCTACAAGGCTGCAACGCGTGTTGCAAAACAAGCATTAGATACAGGTCGCTCGATACGCGAGATTGTGCTTGAAGAGGGTATCATGGATGAGAGTTGGTTGGATATTATGCTTTCACCGGAGCGGATGACCCAAGCTGGTAATCCCGATTATGAATACTCAAAGAAATCCAAAGATGAAGAATAATTTCATCAAGTGTCCATTATAACATCGTACGCGATGTTGTCAGCATGATCGCTGATTCGCTCCAGATTTCTTAGTGT
>JABCSP010000424.1 GCA_018238825.1 Candidatus Thorarchaeota archaeon
TAAATGGGACCAGCATCTGATTGAGTTGTTAGCAGTGATTGGTGATTCGGTAATTTTACGAATTCAAAACCCAGAACAGAAAACTCCTACAGGTGAAAGAGCTTGGGCTCAAATATTGAAGGATTCGTTGAAGGGGAATCCTCCTGAATATGTACGAGTACAAAAGGGTAATCTGGAATCAATAATTATAGACCTCAATAAACCACCAAAGTCAATCCTATGGATACTTCATGAAGAAGGAGAAGGCTTGAAAGTACAGGAAATATCGATTTCGGAAACAGACAACAGTTTTATGCTTGGAGACCATCGAGGCTTCAGTTCCCAGTCTGAGGAACTGATATCAAAATATGCCCTGCAGAAGGTTTCTTTGGGGGATACCAGCTATCTCAGTAGCCATTGTGCGGCTCATATCATCTCAGAGTTTGAAAGGAAGGATAAATGATGCCTGAAGTTGATGAATCACTTGAAGATAATCGACCAAAAGCTATGAACAGATTAGTGAATAAGCTGACAAAAGAAATGCTCTGGATGTATATTCTTAGACTTCTTCAAGAGCGTCCACATTATGGCTATGAGATAAAACAATTGATTCAAGATAGATTCGGGTTTTCACCAGCTACAGTAAGTGGATATGCCATCATTTACAGGCTCATTAAAGATGGACTCATAGAAGTACAACGCACTGGTGATTCTCCTAGAAAATACTATGTAATTACAGAAAAGGGCAGTGTTGCAATGTCGGAAGCAAAACAATTCATCACAAAGACTGTGGACTTAGTATTCGATAAGACCTGATAATCAGAATATCAGCGTGTTTCAATTTCGAGTGCAATCTCTTCTGCTCTATGTTGAACTTGAGTTCGGTCTAGTTGGAAATCAAAACCATTTCCAAGTGATTTGAATCCAGCTACAGAAGTTCCAAGTGCAGCACAGTCAGCAGAACTTTGATTATTTATCAATCCATAAGCAAATCCTGCAATAAAGGCAGCTCCAGCCCCATTTGTGTCATATGCATCGATTGTTTGAGAGGGTATTATGCTAAATTGCTTTCCATCAAAAAGGATACTACCTTGTGAATCCAATGTGATAATACAATGATCTGCAATAGAGTCAACAATAATTTCCGCTGCTACAAAAGGATCAGTTTCACCAGTAATCAAAGCGGCCTCATGTTCATTGGGAAAAATGTAATCAATAAACGAACGAGTCTTGCTTGCAATATATAGTTCAGAAATTACTGTTAATTTACGATTATCGTCTACGGTACGAAGCTGTGGATTTAGCAGAATCAAAGCATCAGATGAATTACATATCCATTCTACTAATTCTGCATTAATCTCCTGTAATAGAGGGCTAAGGATTATGATTTTTGATGAGAGGAACTCTTCAGGAATATCTCGTATGCCAAAAGATTTGGGAATCCCAAGAACACTAGAAAAAACTGGTTCTCCCCGACCATTGTATTCAATATTGAACCCACCCGTTTCGGGAGACTCTATAGTATAGTATTCCGGAATTCCAAGATTATCGAGAGTTGTAACAAACTGGTTTGAAAATTCAGAACCAAGTGAACCAATAGTTACCATTTGTTCGATTCCCAATTTGGTTGCTGCAACAGCAGTTGTCATTGCAGGACCTGAAAGAGTGCGACCATTGCTTGATATCGAATTACGTATTATCCTGTCAAAGGAGGGACTACCAATTACAGCGAGATCATACATCCGGACTCCCACCTTGGTTTGTCCCCATAATGACTTTACGTGCGTACAGTAGTCTCTGCGCAACTGTGATGTGTGAAAGGATTCCAACAATAACAATACACAGAGTTAGCACATTTGTAATGTCTAAAGCAATGAAGAAGTTCAAGAGAAACGGAACAGATGATAGAGCATCCATCCAGATATTAGTCGCAGGTAGGGCCAGTAAGAGAATACCAGCAATCTGCAGCATCAACTTTTCCTGACGCTCAGCAATTCCAACGGTACAACTCTCCATTCCACCAACAGACTCTGCTTTTGCACGAGTGAAACTAGCCATAATCATGCCGAACAGCGTGAAAAAGCCCCAGAACCAAGGAATAAAACTGTCACCAGGAGAAACAGGCCACCATGTAATTGCAACAGCGCCTATGGGTCCCATCATTAAACCAAGCATGAAGAGATATTCTGCATATCTATCAAGAGTATGATCAAAGGTTGCACCAAACTTTGTTCCCAAGCCTGCCGCTCGTGCAACAGCACCATCAAACATATCCAGCACAACTGTGAAAATCAAAAATGCTAGTCCTATCAAGAGTTCTCCAATAACAAAGAACCAAGCAGTGACAAGAGCCACAAGAACAGTTAGTCCAGTAATCATATTGGGAGTTATTCCAGTCTTTGCAATAACACGTCCAAC
>JABCSP010000425.1 GCA_018238825.1 Candidatus Thorarchaeota archaeon
ATTCTGTTTAGGTAAGAAAGGAATTGCCGTTGGTCATGATGATAGACAAAGACGCATTGTCATTTCATCTTCAGATTATAATGCAACATTTTCTGAGGAGGGTGCAATTCTCCGGACAACTGATCAGTATGGTACTGACTCTGTAAGTTTCAATATTCGCTCATCGATTGGTCCTCCTTTTGGAATAGATCCCTTCCGTTATGCAGAACGAGATCCAGTAATTCAATCAACTGAAACTGAAACTGTCGTTGCAATGAAGGCTAATCATCCTGATCGACCTCTCGCAATTGAAGATCGTGCAATCTTTAGGCACAATTCTAACATAATCTTACATGAAGTGTGGGTCACCAATACAAGTAGTGAGAGTGAAACCTTTCAGCTTCGTCTAAACGGTAGAGGCGGAGGAATTACTTTTTCACGTGGAAGTGTCTATATTCCATATGCTGGTGGTATTGTAAAAGAAAATCTTGGAAACTTCTATTTCAGTCATCCAGCAATTTCAGGAGAACCCTCTGACTTCAATGAAGGATGGGTTGCATTGGAGCAGAACTCAATATTTGTGGGTCAATTTTTTGATATGAATTTAGCAGAGGAATACAAACTTGGAATGGGTCAGATGAGTGAGATCACTTTTCCATTAGTGACTCTAGATTCAGGCGAAACCAGAAGATTATCTCAGTTATGGTTAGTACATGGAGCTCAGGATTGGACAGACATCCAAAGACTGTGGAAGGTTCACATTGAACGAAGATTTGAAAACCGAATTGAGTCATCCAAAGAACAGAGTATCAGCAATCTGATAAATCTCGATCTTGACCCAATTGTAATTACAAATATCTCTGAAGCTGAAGCGAAAGTATCTCTAACCAAAGCCACACTAGCACCCTTTATGGGTTATCTGAGTGCTCAAGCACCTGCTGGTTGGACCGCAGGTATTGATCTTGGTGAAGAAGAAGTTAAAGATATCACAGAAGGAGAAGTTGCTTCATGTGAAATTCAGATGATGAAAGATATTTCATTCTCTTTGAAATTACAACCAAGTAAACAAATTCCAGATAAATTCAGTATCCATAGAGGTATTGTGAATTTTGAAACAGATTGGGATGTCAGCAAGAAGCTCCTTTTGATTCAGCTTGGAACATCAAAGAACACTGTCGAAATAACTTAAGAAATAGACCAAGGTGCGAAGGTCGTTCGAGTCAATAATGGCTTAATCGATTTCACGGTATCTCCAGATTTTGGAGGTTGCTTGATTTCGCTCAAAAATCAGAATGGAGTAGAATTCATGACCAGTGCTTTTCCAACTCCAGCTCCTAAGCCAGGTGGTTTCTTAGATAATTATCATGGTGGAATTCAACCCATAATCTTTGATGAAGAAATGGGTGAGGATATTATGAATGCACATACAAACCAGGAAGCAATGACTTCATCCATATATGAGAAAGGCTCATGGAAAGGAGTTGAGATTAACTGGATAGGCAAAGTACAGAAGCTTTCGAGGGGTATGCATTTTAAACTCAGATATCTAACCACTCCTGGTAGTCCCATTGTTTTAATACAATGGGTGATATCAAACAAAACAACAGCACCAATAAGGTTCCTACCATCTCTCTTCATTGATCCCAAGCTAGATGAACACCTTGCAGGATTTAGAATCATTTCAGAATGGACTGGTGAAACTAAGAAAATCCGAAAGGGTATGGCGCCTGTTGCAGTTACACCGTCACGAAACATGGTCTGGATTAAGCCGGATATTGAACAAGATAGCACATCTGGTTTTAGCTTTATGATGGCAGGTGACACTTCACGAATCATATCTGCTAATCTTGGGGAAAATCTTCTACTTGGAGCAGTTGATGGTCAATCATGGATACTACCTGGAGAGGAGCGGATGCTCACAGGTAGTATACTGGTGGATCCAATGAATATGGAAGATATTCAAGATTTGCAAGCTACACTTGAGAAACTAATTTAATCGGTAGCATGGTGCTGGTGTGGGGGATTGTTATCCCTCATAATCCCTGCAGATAGTAAGTATGGTTTCTCCCAGAGGAAAAAGATGATGAGGCGAGTTATTTTCTTTGGTCCATCTGAAAACCTTCTTTCAGGAGATTCCGATATCAGAGAATCTGCAGCTGAGCTTGCAAACTATGGGCAACCAGTTGCATGCAAATTTCTTTCAGATCGCGACGGACTCTCAGAGCATATTGAAGGACTTGGCATAACTGTGGACTATGTTGGATCAATGATTGCTGATTTAATCAAAGACGGATTCATTCCAATGGTGTGGTAGAGAAAATATATTTTTCACTAACGTTGTTCTCAATCGGTTTGATTCGATGAAGTGAACGTTGAACAATCTCATATAAAGATGGATGGATGTGTATTG
>JABCSP010000426.1 GCA_018238825.1 Candidatus Thorarchaeota archaeon
GTTTTTAGTAGACAAATCAAGTCCTTTCATGACGGTATCCAGCTTTTTACTGACATCATATAACGCCTGAACCTGCTTAGCTGTCTGTTTTGTTGCAGTCTCAAGCCTCTCAACCCCTTTTATCGCCGCTTTCGATACTATTTCGTTAACGTCTGCCATGATTTTAGCCTTTCAGTTTGTCAGAAACATTATTTATTTGTTTCATAATAATATTGAGTTGTGATTTACACTTATCAATTGATCTTACCATCTTTTTAATATCTGATAATGCTTCCTTTGATACTATGTCATATTTTCCTACCATGTCTATTGGTCTTATTGGTTATTTCATACTTCTGATTCTCTTCGGACTAGCTCAGAACTGGGTTGACATGCTTCTAATACGAGCTCTACAAGGTGTGGTATCAGCAATGGTTTGGCCCACTGCAGAAGCAGCTCTCATGGATATCGTCGGACCTGAGCGTAGAGGTGAAGGGCTCGGACTCTACATGATGGTTTCTGGTCTTGGTTTCATTCTTGGACCTGGAGTTGGAGGAATGCTTTACAATTTCTGTAGGGACATCCTACTACTTCCGGTTCCTGAAGTATTTCGTGTACCCTACTTTGTCGGAGCATTGATTATTATTCCCGCAATCATTCTTACTGCGATTATCTTGAAAGAAACCTCTCCCGGGAAGTTAGAGGAACTCAAAGAAATTGAACAAGATCCTTTACCTGAAGAAGAGCCAGTAGCTCAGATCCATCCAGAATCATCTGAATCTGAGATGACACCAAAGGTCCGTCGTATGATTCATGCAATATACTTGATGTCTATGTTCAATGGTATTGCAATGGGGCTCGGTCAACCAATCTTCCAGCTCTTTTTGATGAGTAAAATAACCACGGACATCGGGCTTATTGGACTAGTAATATCAGGAGCCGGTGCAGTTGGTATGTTATTCTCAATTCCAGCTGGGCGATATGCTGATCGAAAAGGACGGAAAGGATTAGCTGTTTGGGGTGCTGTTGGTTCACGGATTAGTATGGGAGTACTTCCACTTACCACAACTCTAGCTCAGACAAGTGTTGTTTGGGTTGGACAAAGTGCTGCAATGGCTTCATCTCAACCTGCTATGCGAGCAATCCAAGCTGATGTTGTCCCATGGAATTTGAGAGGAAAAATGTTTGGAACCATTCAGGCCTTCTTCAACGCTGGAGCAACCATAGGGCCAATAGTGGGAGGTGCACTCTTTGCGTACTTTTCGCTGGTAGTTCTTCCAGTTGGACCATTCCTTCTTGATGGTCTGGTCGTTCCATTTTGGATTGCATCTGTGCTAGGCTTGATAGGCGCATACCTTCTCTGGAAATATGTGGAAGAAACTCACCCCATCAAAATAACTAAAGTTGACGATGATGAACCAGTCATTGAAGCTACTTAGAAGGCTCTGAAACTCGCGGAAACCGCAACGCCTATATACTTCTCCTGAGCGCGAGAACTTGATTTAATGGAGGTGCGAATGTATCTATGATCGAATTAGTCTTAATTACAGTGGATGCCAGCACCTACGTTGAGGATGTCTAATCTTCATCCGCTGCTTCTTTGTGTTCCTCATGCAACTATCACGCATCGTGCGTGAAGTCTCATTGAGGCACAACGTTTGTGGTTGGTTTCTGCTTTTCTGGTATTTTTGTGTTATGAATGTAAGATGCGTGATTACTCGTCAATGAGAGTGTAACAAAAGTTGCATAAAAACAAACAAAGCAATCAAACGGGTTCAACAAAAAAGAATCCAAACGCAAAGGAAGACTCCAGTCGAAAAGGTGACAGGTCCCAGACCAAGGAAACCAAGAAACTTACTGTGGAGCTGATTTTGGAAATGTATTCTCCAGGTCCTTCTGCAAGTTCGAGTTTCTTTCGGAGTGAGGTGGTCTAGAGTGGCTGGCATAGTGGAAAAACTGAATCCAAACAAGACTTCTGCTGTATCCTTCAAGAGAGATGGTCAACGAGGGTCAAAACGTGGTCGGACTGTACCTATCAGTGAGGTCACTCTGAGTGAGGTCAAAGAAGACGCAGTCAAATTTGGACTTGCTACAGATGTTGCTTACCAAATGAATGCAGGAAAAGAGGCATCAATCTTTGTTGCATATCACAAGAAGCATCCAATCATCCTGAAGGCTTTCCGACTCTGGCAGACATCTCAGGTAAAGAAATCAAAGGGCTATTTTGCCCCGGGTAGAATGCAGGTTCTTGCTGCGAAAGAATTCGATGTTCTTTTAGGATGCTTCAAGGCAGGAATGAACGTTCCGACTCCCATTGGTCGAGTAGGATACTACCTCACCCAGAGATTTCTTGGAGATGGTTTAGAACCAGCACCCCAACAGCGGAATGTCAAAGTTGAGGATCCT
>JABCSP010000057.1 GCA_018238825.1 Candidatus Thorarchaeota archaeon
TCCTGCAGCGTACTCTTCTGCATCATCAAGACCATCCTGGTCAGTATCAGCCTCAAAGGGAGAGGTTTCGGTGGGGTCTACAATACCATTGCGATTGACATCTTCTCCTATCTCACCGAGATGTGGCTCATAGATGCCGTTGCCGTTGGCATCGTACCAGCCATCGTAAAGTGTATCTCCGTCAGTATCTGCATTTGTTGCATTGAGTCCCATTTCGATTTCTAGACCGTCTCGGAGCATATCTCCATCTGTATCCCAATTTGTACAATTGGTTTCATAGATACGAATCTCATCGATATTTGTTAGGCCATCACTATCTTGATCGTCCTGACCATCTAATGTACCATCATCATCATCGTCAGGGTTATTGGGGTCTGTAAAGGTGTAATAGACCTCTTCATAATCAGTTAGGCCATCCGCATCAGTATCTGCAATTAACGGGTCACAACCATGAAGCCATTCACCATAGTTGTTCAATTCGTCATTGTCGGGGTCCTCCTCCCAGTCCATTAACCCGTTATCGTTGGTGTCGTTATACTGTGGGTCAGTCCCTGTCATCTCGACCTCAAACCAGTTGGGTAAAAGATCATCATCTTCGTCATCATAGTAGTCTGAGATTGTATCTCCATCCGAATCCGTCACATTGTGCAGCGTACCAGTGATGTAGAGTTCGATTCCATTTGACAATCCGTCGCCATCAAAATCTTCATCATAATCCGATATGTCATCGTCATCCGAATCAGCATCATTGACATCAGTTCCAAGGAGATACCATTCGTCCCCATCTTTTACGCCGTCTCCATCGGTATCTGGATTTCGCGGTAGGGAGAAGGTGATGAAAAGCTCGTCGTAGTTTGTGAGTCCATCAAGGTCTGAATCTTCAAGGTCATCAGTGAGTGGGAGACCTCCTGAATCCATGAGTGTTGGATTAGTGCGGGTCAGGTAAATCTCTTGATAGTTTGTTAACCGGTCGCCATCAAAGTCCCAGTCACCATCTAAGGTACCAGCATAGAAGGTGTACGGATTTACCGGGTCCCACCCATTAGCGAGATACTTGATCTCGTCAGGGTCTAGCAGACCATCGAAATCAGTATCGACCAGCGTAGCATTTGTACCATAGGTGAGAACTTCTAATCCATCCCCAATTGAATCTCCATCAGTGTCACTATTCGTAACGTTTGTGTGCCATGTGTAACACTCGGCAAAATCGTCAAGACCATCTAGATCAGTATCAGCAGAGTTGGGATCAGAGCCCCAGAAATTCACCTCAAGCCCATCAGGTATGAGATCAAAGTCTGTGTCGTTGTTCAAGGGGTCTGTCGAGTAGATATTGACTTCGTCCCCATCAATCAGGTCGTCGTTATCACTATCGCTATCGAGGGCGTCAGTTCCATAGATAACGTATTCATCGTAATCGTTAAGCCCATCTTCGTCGCTATCCGCTTTTAGAGGGTCTGAATGAACAATCATTACTTCCTCGAAATCTGTGAGACCGTCATTATCCGTATCCGGATTGAGGGGTGAGGTCTTGCTGGTCTTCACTTCGTATCCATCAAGAAGTAGATCATCATCGCTATCTGGGTTGTAGACACCAGTACCGAGTTGAATTTCCTTCCAGTTAGCGAGGTCATCTCCGTCTTGGTCGTCGTAATAATCTGAGATACCATCACTATCGCTATCGACGTCGTTTGGATCAGTAAGGGTGATGCGGACTTCCTGAATATTTGTCAGGCCATCCCCGTCATTATCATCCTGTGCATCGTTTATACCATCATCGTCACTATCGCTGTCTGTGGGCAAAGTCAAGGTAATATTGTTCTCTTCGTAATCTGTGAGTGAATCCCCATCCGAATCTGCTACATTGGGATTGGTTCCAAGGTAGATTTCCTGCCAATCGGTTAATTTGTCATCATCAGAATCTGCGTCGTTAGGGTCTGTTCCATGGGTGATTACTTCTGCAAAGTCTGAGAGTTTATCGAAGTCTGAATCGGGCAAGATGGGTGATGTTCCATAAGTGAGAACTTCTTGTCCATCATTAAGTCCATCGTTGTCTGTATCAGCATCGTCATAGAGGCTGAGTTCAATGAGGCGTTCACGAGCGTCCGCAAGTCCATCCTTGTCAAAGTCACGACCATAGGCAGAAACCGTTCCTTGGTTGGTTCCAAGAATGAATTCTTCACCGCCAAAATTATCAAGATTACCAAAGGCGAAAGCGTCGGTGAGACCAAGGATGTCTGTTCTGAATGTTCTCCAACCAGTGGAGTTGTAGAGTGTAATCTGAGCGTTGGTAGTGGCAAGAACCTGTGCATTAGGAGTTGCGCCAATGTTTGGAAAGAGAATTGAGTCGACTTGCCCCCCAAGGGTCTTGTTCCAGAGAGGAGTTCCATTAGAGTCAAAGACACGTAAGGCCGCCGCAGAGGTACCTATAGCAAGTTCGTGGCTACCACCGGTAACAAGGTCACCTATCTGTACCGCTGTGATGCTGTCCACAGCTTGAATGGTGTAGGCGAATGTTCCAATTGAGTCAAACACAGTCAGTGTACCATTCGTATTTCCATAGACTAGGTCTAGGTTAGCTGCAACGGTGAGGTTTCCAATTCCTACAGCATTGATGGCTGTATCACTGGTCTTCTCAAACACCATTGCACCTGTGTCCTGTAGAAGAGTGAAGCGTCTACCCTCTGAAGCTGCAACTATCTCAGTACGAGCGTCAGCGTCAATATCTGCTGCATCGAGTAGTCTTACCTTTCCATTACTAAGATAACTCCACAAAGGTGTAGTATCAATTTCAAAAGCGTAAATGTAGAAGTCATCGCAACCCACAACGACTTCTTCTAAGCCGTCACCGTCCAGATGAGCACCTGTAACCGCATAAACAGGTTCTGGGAGGGACATGTTCATCTGAACGAACTTGTTGGCACCAACAACAATAATCCCCGTGTCTGTACCGATAAGGATCTCCTTACCATTGCTAGCAGTACCATCGATTGCAGCCATTGCATGAGGTGTTGAGCCAAGCTTCAACTGCCAGATTAGAGTACTATCCTCATCGAACAGAAATAGCGTACCGTTTTGAGTAATGACTGCCACCTCATCATATGGGTCTGAATCGAAGTTATCAACTACAATGTCGTTCACTTGCGACCCGACAGTGGTGGACCAGACCAGAGCTGTATCAAACGGTGCAATCTCTGCTACAGTGTGTGGTGATTCAGGGCTTAGTACAGTTACAGGTAGCATACCTGGTCCTGTTCCCTGTATACTTACGCCTGCAAGAAAGCAGACGAATAATAGCGCTATGATTGCTTGATAGGTTTTCATTTTGCGGTTCCTCCTATCTCATTATCTTTCCATGGTTTTACTTGGAAATAATCAAAGAAGTCGGCTTCAACAATCTCAACCCCTTCAAAGGGCATTTTCATCTCGTTGAGCCGTTGGATGATCGGTAGAAGATTGTCCTCGGGGTTGTCGATGAACAATTTTATTGCGTTTCTGCCGGCTTGAGCAGTATATTGCACTCCATGCAGGGATGCCATCCTATGAATGATCTCTGGAGTCATTGCGTGGAGAATCACCTTGACACTCTCTCCTTTTCCTGGTAGTGACGAAATCAATTCTTGAGGAGTGCCGAACTGGCTGACTTCTCCATCCTCAAGAAGAACGACCCTTGTACAATAGTCCACAATCTCAAGGTCATGGCTGATGATTACCATGGTCGTTCCAAGTCTGTAATTTAGTTCCTTCAAATAGTTGAGGGTTTCGTGCCTGAGGTGCGCATCTAGGCCAGTTGTCGGTTCATCGAGAAGCAGCATTTTTGGATCGTGTATCATTCCAAGACAGATTGAAACACGTTTTCTTTCTCCCCCAGACAGTCTGCTGACAGTTTTGGTCATCAGATCTTCATCAAAACCAAGTATCTCAAGCACGTTTCGTGAACGTTCTTCAATTTCCTTTGGTCTGAGACCGTATAATCTCCCAAAGAGTTGAGCATTCTGGAGAGCAGAGAAATCGTAATAGAGACTGAGATGTTCTAGCTGTGGAACATATCCGACAAGTAGACTGATCAGGTTACCCTTCTTTGTAACATCATAGCCTCCAACAAAGGCTTTGCCCGCAGTTGGACGAATCTGTCCAGTGAGGATTCTAAGGACCGTTGTTTTTCCTGCGCCTGAGGCTCCAATAACACCAAGGAACTCTTTCTTATTTGCAAAGAAAGACACTCCCTTGAGTGCATAGAACTTTCCAAAGGCGACCTTTAGGTCAATGATGTCGATTTCACGGTGGGTTTCCTTGGCGACTTCTTTTGCTTTTCCCACTTCAGACACCTCCGACACGGTCGCTGACGCGATCGAACATTTTCCGACCTTCCTCAATACTCTGCATCAAAACACGAAGCGCCTCAATCTTCTGTATTCTGTCAAGGTCCTCCCTCTTGATGAGTTCCTCTAGTTGTGTGAATGCGGCAAGAAGGGCGTTCAAAGTTGTATCAATATCACGACCCAACTCAATGTCAATCTCTGGAATCTTTAGCCTTCTATTCATCCTTCTTTTGTTGTAGGTCAGTCCACCTATCAAGGACCCAAAGATCGCAATGGATGTTATGAATGCTAACTGTGGCATAGTTAGCCAAATGATTGGGTCATCGGGTCCGGGTTCTGGAGGTGGAACATATACATCAAAGACAATACTTGCATAGGTCATTGCATAGTTCTCATCACCCATAATTATGAAGATTCCATTAATTATCCCGTCTGATTCCCATGTACTAGGTGCAAACTGTGATGTGTATTGACCATTCACTACAAACCCTGCAATAAAGAAGGAGAGATTACCATTAGGTAATTCGTATACTATTGCAACAAAGAGATCATCGACTGGATTACCATGAATATCTGTTACATCCAGATTGAGATAGACACTCCGGTCATTGGGATATGATGTAGTATTCTCTGCGAAACTAGTTGATGTGGATAGTGTTTTTCTCAGAAGATACTGATTCAAGTTGTCGAGAAGCATGCTATTATTGCACTTTACGAGATTTTTGTTCATGAAGATTTTAGAAGAACCAAAGATAGCAAGCTCTGGATTTGTCTGATCCAGTATACCAACACTATTTCCATCTAAGCGCATCTGGGCGTTAGACTGGTTATTCATTACGTAGGTTCCACCACCCAGCCAGACAGACTGAAGCCCAGCTCCCAACAGTGATGTTGTAACGATATCCGTAGTATTCTCCTCGGAGTGACTTCCCTCTAGGAAGTAGCCGTACTCCAGCAATAGTGGATTGAGTGCAGACATATTTGCATTATCATCATTATCTCCCAAGACAACTAGAATTCCGCCACCACTAGTGAAGTCTCTCAATATCTCAATGTCAGTTGCATTATACTCGTCAGTTGGAGCGATGATAAATACTGCAGAGAATTGTGCAAGAAGACCGGCATCTAATGCCATTCCAGGTGTTTCTATAAGATCTAAGCCAACACCAGCCATGGTCTTCTTCATATTGGAGAGTCCCGAGAAGGTTGTCATTCTGAATGAATCAAAGAGGCCAGATATTGAATCAAGACTTCCGAGGTCACCAAGGCTAAAATCCATCGACATTGCTTCGTCTTCTGGAGGATCTTCTTCCTGAGCAAGTGGGAAATCTAATCCAATAGTATCTTCTCCACCTGATAATCCACTTGCATCTCCGAGATCCATGTCTCCCATGAGTGCTCCAAATCCTCCACCATGTGATGTATCAAGGAGCATCATTGCACGAGGATATTCGAGAATTCTTTCTAATGTGATGTTAGTATTCCACCCAAACTCGGTTTCAATCACATAGTCACACTTATGGTATCCATCCATTCCTATTGGAGGTGCCATTAAGAATAACGAGAATTCATAGAATCCTTCTACTGTATCCGCTTGTGTGAGGGACATATCTCCCCAGTCTGATGCATTTCCATATTTTGCAATGGTCATATTTCCAAGTGACTCAGTTGTAGAAAGAACAAAGTTGTAGATTCCAAAGTCTGCTGGGAATCGAATATCAAAAGGTGCGAAGGGGAGAACCTTTGGAAAAACTGACGTTGAAGAGATAGGTGTAATGACGAAGACATCGCGCATCAGGAAATCATCAAGAACCCCCACAATGAGAGTATCGATATTCTGAGTTAGTCCAATAACCGACTCAAGACTGGCTGCTACTGCCCAGATGGCTGTTCGTATTCCCTCTTCCTCGGGTTTCCATGAAGCAGTCATATTCACTGCTTGAAAGGGTCTGATATTATCAAATGAGAAATAGCTCGCAAACAATGCACCGTCATCACCTAGACTTTCTGCAACGACCATAGCGGCAATTGCGGAAGAGTTGTAGACTCCGACATTCATGATGATTGCGTATGATTCGTAGGTAAGTCCTTCTTTGGCGATTCTTGGAAGATCTACTTCAACAACAATAAGGTCTCCTTGGTCTGCAATTAAATCTGGCACCTCATTTATCCACATTGCATCAATTGAAGCATCTAGAACAGTTCGATTTTCTCCAAAGCCCATTGCGATGGTGACATTTACTGGGTCATTGACACCCACTGTACCAAAATCCCATTGCATTCCAAGCCCTACACTTCCGTCAAAAGTTGTAGATCCTGTCAGATTATTGTCTGAAATGTGACTAGAAATATCTGAGGAATTACCTACCTCAAATGCTGAGAGTGGTATACTGGAATTCATTCCTACGTAAAAGTTTCCGAAAGTTTCTGAGAGACCATAGGCGAATAATTGCTGATTATCAAGGCCATACTTTCCATGATCATCAATACTGTCCAGGTAGAGGTCCAATGAGTATGATACTGATAGGCTAACATTCTCTATTGGTTCAATGCCAAGATTGAGAATGTATGGAGTTATCCTAAATGCTGTCAATGGTAGATCTGAATATGTTGTGAGATTGTAGGACTCAACGACTAGAGTAACAAACACCTCATCATCATAGGAAAGAATCCCTACATGCCGATTATAGTTAGTAGTTGCAGATGATAGTGCAACCTGATGCAGTTCTCTCTTCACATCGAACATCATGAGATTTGTAGGATCCATATTGTTCCACTTGAGTGAGAACATGCCCATCATCAGGTGAATTCCTGAATCCTGAGGATTCCGTGAGTCTAGGGCAACAATTGTGGTGCCAAAACTGCTCATCAGCATTGATGTAGATGCGTCATAACCTGATGCACTAACAAGACCCAACGCGAGAAGTGGTATGCCCGTGGTTCTATTATGAGGGTCAATAGGGGTCTGTTGAGTACTGAGATAGTCAAAAGCTGCATTAAGATTGAGTAGTCCTGCGCCTCCATCATTTGCTCCATAGGGTATTACTGTCGCTGTATCACGAAGTACATTTCCTAGAGTGATTGGTGTAGCTCTATCAAATGCCTGAAGTAGTATGGCAGCAGCTCCTGCGGTTATTGCTGCTGAGGCAGTCGTACTGTCTGCAATGGTATAATTCTCATCGAATGTTTCACCCAGTGAACCGCCCATTAGACCACCGAGACCTCCAAGGTCTCCTAGGTCACTCATACCAATATCACCAAATCCTAGACTGCCGAGGCCTGCACCTGCTTGTGAGCCAACAACTCCGACTCCTAGAGCAACTAGGTCCGGCTTTGTGAGAAGACCAAGGGAAGGACCTCTTCCAGAGAAAGCAGGTATCTCTCCCTTCTCAATGTCATACGCACCAACACAAAACGCTGCAGCATTTCCTCCCGGGGACATCACAGTCAGATAATCTGGACCATCATCTCCTGAAGCGGCTACAACAAATATTCCCTTTTGAGCAGCAACTTCTATGGCGACTGATACTGCATCACCTGGAGCACCTAGTGTATTGAAGGGTAGGAGAATGATATCTGCACCTCTACTTGTCGCCCATTCAATACCTGAAACTATCCAGCTAGGTGCTGCGAATAGACCGCCAAGTGTTACTTTTGCAGATAGGAGAGTGGCACCAGGAGCAATTCCCGCGTACTTTCCATCAGATTGGGTCCCATTGCCTACAGCTATTGAGGCTGCATAGGTTCCATGACCAATAAGGTCTAGGGGAAGTGTGTCAGCTTCAACAAACGATGCAAAAGCTGAAACAGTCATATCTGGACTAAGTGGATCGACACCAGTGTCGAGAACCGCAATTACAACGCCGCTCCCATTGTATCCCGCATCTATGAGGTTTCGTACACCGATTCTATCAACAATTGGAATGTAATCTTCTGGGTCTATTGAACTAACCGCTGCTGTTTCTGTCTGTTCAATAGGTGTGACATCATTCGACCAGATTCTGGTAATAATCTCACTTCTTGCAAGATCCACAATCGCCGAGCTCATAATGTTCACACGAAGCATATTCAACGTAGCAAAAGAGTCTAGCAACTTTGCACTCTGGTCTGCAAGCATAATTGCATTCTTAGCTTTGAAATCTGCCACTGAATCATCATAGCCCACGAGGACATCCAATCGCTGTTCCATATCTGTCATGTTGAGAAGAGAATCATCAATTTTCTCTTCAGGTTGGATATGCATCGGGTCTGCACTCGTTATTGGAACTATTGTAGTCATCCCACTGAGTAAGAGCATTCCGACCAATGCACTAACCAACAGCAATCGTGTAAGCTGCATCATCACTCGTGGGGTTTTCATCATTCTATCACTTCTCAATAATACCTTGGATTAGGCCTCTTGTTATCGCTATGTAAAAATCAACCATGTCGGCGACGGACTTGGTCTTGACAATTTTAACTCCAATACCTTTCTCCTTGAGGGCTCTGACACATTTTTCTGCAATAATCTCAAGGGGTTCATCAGTGAATATCTTTAGCAGTTCACCTCGTTGAAGTACAAACTTGGCTCCCTCTACTGCCTCTAGGGTTTCTCTCGCTCGTGGATCTACATCATTGAGTACAATCCCTACTGCAAATCCTCTGGAAGGCATTGACTCCTTAAGCCTAGCTGGAGTTCCGTAGGCCACTAGACTCTTTCCTCGCATGAAGACTGCAACCTTGTCACAGAATTCAGCTTCTACAGGATAGTGTGTGATAACAACAATAGATGTACCATATTCCTGGTTGATGAAGGTCAGGTATCTCCAGAGCTCACTCCTATTGTCTGGGTCCAAACCAGACGTAGGCTCATCCATCAAAAGAACTCTGGGATTGTGTGCAAGCGCTATAGCAATGGAAACTCTTCTCTGCTCACCTCCTGAAAGTTTTGAGGTTGAAACATTTCCTCTCTCAAGAACTCCAAAGTCTCGCAGCAGGGTTTTACCACGATTAATCAACTGCCATTCTGGAATGTCGTACTGCTTTCCAAAGGCGATAATGTTCTCGAGGGGTGTGAAGGTTTCATACATATAGGACAGGTCCTGAGGACAATAGCCAAAGAAGTGGCGTACTTTCTGAGTCTGCCTTGAGTCAATTCCTGCAATTCGACAGACACCAGTGCTGGGAATATCCCCAATTAGGGCTTTGATAGTGGTTGACTTACCTGCTCCTGACTCCCCAATAATTGCGAGCATCTCCCCTTCCTTCATTGAAAATGACACATTCTCAATGAGTTTCTTTCCGCTCTTGATTGTTACAGTGAGATTTCGGGTAGCTACAACATCCCTGTACTCCGGAGCTAACTTCCATGCGTAGGGCATAATGTATACTTTGCTAGCAAGGACCGTCAGATTCGGATTAAACCTTGGTCCTATGAGCAGTTGTGGCTGTGCTACATGGTATATCTTTGCATCTCCAACATCTCCTTCTGGCTCCACTCTGATTTCAAGGGATCCTTCTGGCAATATTGGTGCTGGAGCTGTTGAAGAACCAATCACTTTGCCATGAATCATAATTGGAAGCTTATCACTTGCTCTTTTTCCCCAGACCGTACAAGCAACATCTTGACTCTTCATCTTCTCTAAATCTTTCACTGCTTGTTGAAGATCTCGACCATCGTAAAAGAGATCATCCGCCATGTTTCGTTTCAGGTAGTTTTGAACAGTGATCTGGGATACGGACACATCTTGTTGCGATGTCCTATCACTTCCAACCGTGAGGACTTTCTCAAGTTCCCCTGCCTTTCGTCTTCGGAGGTCTTCTTCAACAAAGACTGCAATTTTCCTGCTTAGAACACTCTTTTTGACCTTTAATATCCGGCCTCTAAAACGCACTTCTTTTCCAGTGGAGTTTAGA
>JABCSP010000427.1 GCA_018238825.1 Candidatus Thorarchaeota archaeon
GGGTCCAAGTTCGGGGGACTTGTTGATCTGATGAACCCTGTCAAGTACGAGGCGATCTGGGCCTTGGGAGAGGTGGGACACCCGAGCTCTGTTGAGCACCTCAAACCCCTCTTGGGCAACTTCACCTTCGACCAGAGGGTCATGCACTCCATGGCACGAATAAACCACCCCGACGCACTGGAGGCACTCATTGACCGGGTAATCAATGAGCCACCCGTGAGGATCAAGAGGGGCACGAAGGGCAGGACCAGCGAGAGGGACCTCTGCTCGCGAGCCGAGGCCATCAGCCACATGGGCAGGTTCCGGGAAGCGAGGTCGGTCTCGGTGCTTGTGGACCTACTACAGGATGAGAGAGTCGGAGACTCTGCGCTCAAAGCCCTCAGGAAGATGGGTGACCTTGGTCATCAGGCCATGAGGGAGAACGAGGACAGTGTCCGACAGGCCGAAGAGTTGGGGAGCAGCAGGAGGAGGAGTAGGAAGCTAGAGAATTGACGAGGCCGGGTCATACTGTCATCCGTATTAGTGAATCTGATATCCAAAAGGGAGTAAGACCCGATAGGATCATTCGATTGGTGAAGGGATAGAGTCATGGACTTCGAGGAACTGACAATATCCTGTGAAATCAGCCAGTGGTCCTTATAGGTCCCTGACCACCATACATCATCCGAGCAAGGTGTCATCCTTCCAGACCGCAGACAGTGCAACAGGTCCTGTCATGCACTGGCCAAACTTTTCAAACCTTCATGTATCCGGGCGCCTGCTCCCGAGTTGATTCCAATCACTGGAACTCCGGCTTCCATAGCAAATTCCATGATTTTGACCATCTTCTCGCCATACATTTCTGAAAGTGATCCACTAAAAACTGTGAAGTCCTGACTGAAAATGAAGACCTTCCTTCCAGAAATCGTACCAAATCCAGTGATTACACCATCACCAAGGAATTTCTTATCTTCCAATCCAAATTCAGTTTCTCTGTGTACAACGAATTCATCGATCTCCACAAATGACTCTGGATCCAATAATTTATCGATACGTTCCCTTGCAGTGAAACGTCCTTTCTCATGTTCTTTCTTGATGCGTTCTTCACCGCCACCAAGTTTTGATTCTTCTCTGAGTCTTGTGAGTTCATCAAATTTGTCACTATGTTTGGCCATTTGCAAGAACACTCCTAAGGTTCAAGATAGACATGCAATCTATCATTGTTTTGAATGTTCTGTTATTCAAATTTGGGGATATACAATTACTTTCAAACCCCTGCATCTTTGACTACTTTCTTTACTGTACTTGATCGTCGATTCTTTCCGAAATCCACCCATAATAGAAACCCTATCTGATTAATCTTAACACCTTGTCTATAATATTTTAGAATTCGTTTCCGTTCTTCTACACTAACCTTAGAATATTTCACCGTTGAGAGCATTTCCATAATTTCACGGAGTCGAAATAAACGACCATCAGCATATTTGAACAAAGGCAAATGTGCTGCAATCTGCAATGCCTTCTTTCTTGAGATAATTATTGCAGTGCCACCATCTATAGCATATATCCCGAAAATATTGAGTAACTTTCGAAAGAATTCTATGTTGTGTTTCGAGCTGATACCAGCAGTCATGCTTCGAACTGTAGCATAACCATCACCATCAGTCACTCCTTGTAAAAATAGGATAATCGAATCGTGGGGCATTTTGTAGTCCAATGCATTATTCGGAACAGCTGAACAGGTAGAAAAAATGATTCTCATTCCTCAATGAATCGTTCTCTCTTAATCCATTTTCTGCATTTCACACAACGGAAGAAGACAAATACAACTTCCTTTCCCCTATCAGTTTCCACTTCCTCATGCTTCTTGATGAGCCTACCTCCGCAGTGGGGACATTCCACATTCATTATGTGCATTCTTCTTGATATTTCACATCAACAGCATCAATCACTGGGCGGGAACGCATATTGACATTTCGTTATTACAAAGAGATAGATAAGTTGGATAGATAAAAGATTGTACATACATGAGCTTATGTTGGAAACCATCCATTTAGTATGAGAGTCTTTCAAACTAGGATTTACTCTAAGAAAGACAGAATAGGTTCACTATTCGACCTCTTTGAAGGTCGGACATTGGTAACAGAACTTATCTTGGTTAATCTACTAATCTACTATAGCCTGAACAGGTTAGGTGAATCGCGAAAATGATGGACTACGATGTCATCGTTGCTGGTGCCGGTACTGCAGGGTCAATAACTGCATTGTCCATTGCTAAAAGAGGTCATACAGTTCTATTGATTGACAGAAAGAAGAAAGAGAAAATCGGTGACAAGACCTGTGGTGATGCACTCGCATCGCATCATCCAAAAAGACTCAAGGAGTTAATTGGACTACCTGACAT
>JABCSP010000058.1 GCA_018238825.1 Candidatus Thorarchaeota archaeon
GTTTTCCGGATGTGCTGCCGACTCGGATGGCTTTGAAGTTCGCTATCTGTATGGGGGATTTCAGGATGATCCGGTCACTGATCTGCACCAGTTCCCCTACGCTGGCTGTGGGGTCTGTGCCATCGTCTGTCCAGAGTCAGCAATGGAGATAATAAAAACAGAGTCACCAGAAAAACCAGCATCACCTGAGAATCAGATGGATTGGATGACTCAACGGGCAATAAATCGTGGCGTTGATCCATCAGAGTTGCTTTAATCGATAATTCTTACATGCATTGGTTCGCGGATATTTACAAACAACACTGGTGAAATTAGACTTTCGCACAAATATTTCATATTAGAAATACGGCATTAATTTCCATTGAATGAGGTACTCCCTTCTATTAATCAGATAACCATGCATGGACTCTATTCACTGCGTGGATACCTAATTCAAGTGGTGGCTGCGGATTGAGAGGGTTAGTTCGATAACTGACAGTATCTATGAACTGCGAGCGATATACCCAGCCATCGCTTGAGTGTAGTGATAGTGGTTCTCTGAATCCTGCCACACCATTAACTCCGTCAGGGAGGTCTGTGTACAGATAGACATAGTCCAGCCGTCTTCATTTTTCGAGAGGTCTAAAACAATATTCAAGATTGGTTAGACCATTCTCATGAGAACCTGCTCTTTTGAATTCGGCATTGTTTCCCTCTTTTCTAGGTATCTCTTTTCAAGAATGTAGATCATTCTGGATTCATCAAGCTCGTAGAAGTCACGGCGTCGTTGCTTGACGAGTTCACCAGCAACTCTTCTGAACTCAAACTCATGAAGGATTTCTTGAACTTTCTGGATTAGTTGGATGACTCGATCTACAGTTCGACTGGTTAGAAGGGTTCTCTTACTCAATTCAAGAATGGATATCTCATCACGATATTGCAATGCTATTGTTACTCTTTCAATAGCCTCTTCAAGGGATGTTCGCTTCTTCTTCTTATCAATGAACATAGACCTAACTGACTCGGTGTCATACTCCAACTTGTCTATCTTGAAAAACTCTGAAGCAAGGAACCAGTCCGCCACTGCGCGAGGTAACTTTGTCATTCGAATCCGAAGGTCTAAGACAACTAGCTTTCTGTTTGAGGACTCTATCACGTATAACTCATAGGCATCACAAAATGACTGCAATGAGATCACTATCTGAGCTGTGCGATCTGCTAATTTCCAACTCACCTTCGCTCTCTCAGAGAGTCTGTTGATAGTATGAAAAACATCCTCGTCCATTGATAGAATGCTATCTAACGCTAACTCAACTGATTGTCGTTCGGTCATGTTTAGTCACTACTATTTGGTGCTGAATTGGTATACTAGTATACCACTCATGTAACTATAGAACTATAATTCTATATAAATATGTATCTTTATTATCCTATTATTTAGGATGTTTCGACTATTGAGCATTAACTATAAAAGGGGCATAATGCATTTTTCCTAGTGTTATGACTCTGAAAAAAGAAGACATTCAATTGCTGAAATGTCTACTTGACCATGGTATCTTTCTTGCACATCATAAGAAGATGGTTACAATTCAGAGAATGTGTCACGATAATGTTAGAAAGGGTCTAAGAAAGCGGTTGAGGCGTCTTGAGAGTTTAGGTTATGTGAAATCAAAAGGTGCAGACCACTTCTCAGTTACGTCTGAAGGGCGTGATTACTTGAGTAATCTCGGTGAGATCTAGTACAATGTGTTCAAACTCCTAGAAAATCATAGACTGCATTCAAAGATGTGTCTTGTTGACGCACATTCAATGATATTCGGTTCTTCGAATCCATCTAAAACAGGGCTTGGAGAAATCAATGCTTATCAGCAAAGTGATTTTCAAATCGAATCAAATTGGTATTCAGAAGAAAGGTTTCTTATCACCCACGCAAGTGAAACATGGCAACACATCTTTGATACTCACGATACTCGATCCCTCAAACAATCCTGTGGACCTGCTATGAAACAGAAACTGGATGACTATTCTTAAAACAAATGGTAAGTAATCCTAGGATTGTTCATGACCTCCGATACTGACTCCAGCAAAAGTAGGACCAAACCAAAGAAGGGAAGGTCCAAACCATATATTCCACACCTAGCTGAGTTCTTTTTCGAACCAACAGAAGATTGGAGTCATAATAAAGCGAAACAGCTTTACTCAAAGGCAACCCCCTCTCTCAACGATTATGAACTGGATACTGTACAATTCACTGAATGCATCAATGGTATGAAATCACTACCAAAATCGTCTATTGATTTGGTCATAGCAGACCCACCCTTTGGAATTGGTTTTGATGGGATGAGTGGTGTCTACAATCGTGATGAAACTCTGGTGATTCCTGGTTATAGAGAGGCTCAAGGTTCCTACGCAGAATTTACGAAAAACTGGATTGCGCAGCTTCTGCGAATCATGAAAAAAAGTGCTTCTGCATACATCTTCAGTGGTTGGACCAATCTTGATGCTATCCTCAATGGTGCCAGAGAAGCAGGACTTACAACACTGAACCATCTGATATGGCATTATCCGTTTGGAGTTTACACAAAGAGGAAATTTGTGACAAGTCACTATCATATCGTGTTGTTGGTCAAGAACGCAAAATCATACTATTTCAATAAAATCGAGAATTATCCTGAAGATGTATGGATTGTGAAACGAAAGTACAGAACTGGTAAGGAAAAGAATAGCACGAAATTACCCCTGGAAGTTGTATCAAAGTGTATAGATTTCTCATCCAGACCTGGAGATGTTGTTCTTGATCCATTCATGGGAAATGGCACTACTGCGGTGGCGGCAAAGTCGGCATTCCGACACTTCATTGGATTTGAAGTCAATGCTCAAATGAAATCTCTGCTGAAGAAGGAGATTGACTCTGTTAATCCTGGAGAGTTATACAAACCATACAAAGAACGACTACCCACTATTGAGGATCTTGCAGAAAAATATCCAAGAGCTTATCGTGAATATCTAAAACAAAAGGACGAGAAATAACGTATACTCATCCAAAAGCCCATCATCCAACAAATTGTAATTATCTGGCCTTCCTCAAATGTTTGAGGGCTTTCTGAAGAATGATGAAGTCACCTGTGGATATATGAGGAAGAACTTGATAAATCTGTGTCCAATCTTGTAAGCTACAGACTCATTCTTCGGCAGTATGAGGTTTGCCAAGCTGCCTCCCTTGAAGAAGTAGCGCTGGCCAGGCACCAACCTCTCTTCCAGTATTGGAGCTGCAAAGATTTCAGACAAGCGTAGGAGGAAGTTGCTAATTAGCGGGACTTGGATGCAGCGGGTCAGCTCCCTCACTTTGAGCATTAATGATAGTATCTTCTTTGATTTGAGAGTCATATAACCTGCGTCGACAATCTGTTTCACAAAATCTTGGTCGCCAGGCTCAAGATCGACACCTAGCTCCTCCATCTCTTCACGAGTGATGTTCACATACCCTGCATTGTAGTCCTCTTCTACATCTAACATATCATCGAGCATGCCAAGACCCATGCCCAGCAGGTAGGAGAATTCATCAATATGGCCGCCCAAATCGAAATCGCTCAAGATAAAGTACAGCTTGAAGAAACAACGGGCCTTCTTGTAAAGGAGATCATTCATCTCCTTTTGTGAGAGCACGATGCCCTTCCTCTCGATATCACCCCAAGCACTCTCATACAAATCCTTTACCACACCAAGGGCTTTGCCTGAGTAGTATCTTCGTTCATTGTTAAAGAATTGTGCTAGCCAGCGATGGCGAATAGGTGCATTGGATGGCACCTCAAGGTCACCTGCAAAACCCGGCTCGACAACGCTACGTTCTAAATTCAAAAGGTTGAAGGCCTCCTTCTTGCTCAGGTTCGGTGCATCGAGAATATCATCAAAGCGTCGCATATATCCCCAAGCAAGCGACCACGTTTCAGAACCGATTGGTTCAGGCACCAACTGGGAGGCGTAGGTCAGGAAGTCACGATTTCGTAGATAATGACGAGCGGAGTCAACGGTCGCCACATATCTTGCTGTACCATATGAATAAGGACTTGATGTAGGCATTGCTATAACACTCAAGAATATTACACACTGGAGGTATTTTGCTTTTTCCCTTCAGAATCAATGAACACAGATCGAGGTGAAATTACGAAGCAGAAGAAGATGGCTATTTTTAAGAGGATATGTAAGCAGGTTGTTATTAGCAGTAAAATAACAATAAATGTGATTAAAACATGGATCCTGAAGACCTGCTTTCAAAACACGGTTCGGAGTTTGACCGCCTTGCTGACGCATCAAGCTCAACTGATGTCTTCAGTAGACAATTTGGAACCGAACTTACAAAGTGGGAATCCACATTCATGCGTCAATTTAGTGAACGAATATCTGGACAGAAATTTCGCTATCGTGGTTTTGTACGACATACCCGTGATACATCGTTAATCCTATTGACTCCAAGTCCGTGGCTAATGGAAGGAGAGTTCATTTTCTTCAGTAGAGAACAGAATCTACCAGACGATGGATCATACGTGGAAATCACAGGAAGACGTGTTGCAATACCAAGTATTCTCCAAGAAACAAAAGTTGTTCAGCGAGCAATTACAGCAAATTCGTGTCAAGAACTACCAATGGATTTCACTTCAGAAATCACGCCCCCAATGAGTCTGAAGGAATTATCCCGTATTCTTTTTGAACGAGTAGGAATGGCGGAAGCAAGTAAGAGAGTGTTTGCCAGACTCTTTGTATCAAGTCCGCCTTATCAGGATACAATTGGTGGACTAACTACGGGGATTCAGGCCATTGCGTCTCAAACAAAGGTCAAGCAATTCCTTTCATTTACGCGACGAGTACTTCCCCCATCAATGAGGAAACAAACGACAGCACTTCACAATGTAAGAGGAATCAAAGTTAGAACACCAAGATTGTTCAGAGTTAATATTGGAGCAGTACCAAAAACTAGATTGAAAGATATCTGTGTTAATCGGAAAGATCCATCAGGATTTAGAGAGGTATCAATTGGAACTCTAACAGATACTCATAACGCAGCATTACCTGATGTCCCTCTCGTTTTGACCTCAGAAGATTTTTGGGTGGAAACCGGTGATCCAACTGAACTCCAGCTCCCAATTTTGAAGTCAGCAATAACATATCAATTGATGACTCCAACCGTTTCTGCTCGTAGTATCGAGTCCAGTACAAAACACGTCTTAGCACGACTTGAAACCTTGCAAGAGAGTTTTGGACTTGAGGAGAGTGCCTTGGCTCGGGGACAAGTTCTCGATGCAGATGCTCTGGGAAAACCAATGAGCGTACTCAAGCTTACTCGATCTACTGCACGTGCATCGTGGAAAGAAAAAATCACTGCCAAGGAGATAAAGCATGAATGGGATAGAATTCTTGAACCGGCACTCAAGGAATTCATAGAACTCTCGGACCTAAAGAAAACTTCTGAAGAAGCCTGGGACAAGGGAAGTCGCTTTGATAAATTCAATACTAAGGTTCTCAAAGCAATACGAAAATTGGATTCAGGAAAATCAGGGTCTCTCGGACCAACTCTAGCTGAGATTGCTCAAGAAGCTGGTGTAGAGAAACACGTTGCTGCAGAAACCCTGACGCGGATGAAGGACAGTGGAGTCCTCTATGAACCGCGCTCAGGAAATTTCAGACTGGTGTAACCATATTCTCTATCTGACATTAGTAGAAGAAAGAAATATACTGTCCAAAATTTCAATACAATTGGAAGGAAGTACCAGAACAAATGCCAGAGAATGACATTCCCGAATATATTCAATCGATTCGAACGGACATGGGATTCAGCCTAGTGAATCTCTATCAACAAGCACAGAAAGCCATTGCTACACTGACCCCTAATCAATATTCAGGTGCGTTAGAAGTAACGAGGGTACGGGCTCAACAAGACTATCAAGCAGGAAAATTAGACTTAATTCCTGCATGTAAAATCTTTTTTTCGGTCCTTGAATTAAGTATCAAAGTGAAGGATTTTGAATCTCAAATCACAACTCTCTGCAACTTGGGGCTAATGTTTCAAAATGCGCGTGCTTACGATGTTGCAATAATATTTGCAACAGAAGGGATTAGATTATCGTATAAGCATAATTTACTGGAAATGAAACTCAAATCTTTGCAGGTTCTCTCTTTAGTATACACTAATACTACACAAAGTGATAAACGCATTGAGGTAATGGAAGAAGTTGCTGAAACCCATGGAAAACTCGGGCAGATGAACAAGAAGGCAGAAATTGAAGGTTTGATTAAGCAATCTAGAGAGTTTATGGCACTTTTTGACAAGTCTGAGTGAAAATACCGTATATACAAAAATCAGGTTGATATGTAAAAAAAGAATTGAAGTGAGGGAAGTCCCTCACTAAGTCAATTTGATGGGATTTCAAGGAAACGCCTTGAGGAATTCTTCAGACTCTTCTCCTTCTTCGATTAACTCAATATCTTGAACACCAGCTCTTTCAGCATCATACCTTCTGGCCAAGATATTACCATCGAACTTCTCTCTGGCTGAAGCACCTTTACCTCGCCAAACGAAGATGTCATCCCATGTATCAAGTATAAAGACATCATCGGTCTTGAGAGAGTCTTTGTTCATAGGAACCTCTGCGAAGAAGGTTTCATCTCCCTCTCTATGAACTCTCCAAAGCTTGTATTCGTGTGTTTCTAGATGAACTTTCTTTAGAATTCCCTCGGTGTCTTCGTCAGTAAGCCGAAAGTCATCAAACAGTGCTTTGAACTCTTCGGGCTCATTACCACCTTCAATGCGGTCAATGTCTCCCTTTCCTTCTCGATCTGCATCACTCATGACTGCAGATGCTGCAGTCAGAAATTTCTCATCAGCCGTTGACTTGGGTCCAATCCATAAGTAGATCTTTAGTCCTGCGTCAACAAGGTAACAATCTCCTCGTCCGAACGCACCTGGATCTGGCATCCTGACAAGTCGGCCCTTCTGAATATGAAAAACAGTAATAGTTGACATAGTTATGAATATTCAAGTTACTGTTGTAAAACTATTGTTTGGAACTTTTTTTCATGATTCGCAATCAAATGACCGATCTAAACACTCTCAAACGTTGCTCTGATTGCACCGCCACAGTAATTGCATTTTGCTTGCAGTGGGCCTGTCCAGTCTATCTCCTCTTGAATCACAGCTCCACCACAGTGTGGACATATCATTGGTAGTCTAATTGTACGTATTGTTTCTTTTGCTTCAGGAACATGTTGGTACTGTCTGGGAATGTCCTGAATGGAAATCTCAAATGTTTCAGAAGGAAGTAGTGATTCATTCTTGCGTTTCATTAAAATTGTAAACAATATGACGCCAAACAATAACGATAATGCAGCTAACGGAATACCCATTTCGGATAGGTCTGGAAGAACTATACCGTTACCTGTGTCAGTTGTAGTACTAGAGTCAGTTGTAGTAGTTATTACAGCAATTTGACTGAGGACCATATCATAATATCCAAAGGAGTCCCCAGAGAGTGAGTTTTCTGTCACGTTTATGAGAATGTACGTAGTTTCTTCAACTGTAAACTCTATAGTAGGAAAGTCTCCAGGCCCAACACCACTCACTAAAGCAGTACCATTTACAATCACATCTATTCGAAGATCGAGCCATTCTTCATGAGTAGTAGTTATGTTCCATGTACCTGCAGTAACAATTGCATAGTAGAGATTTGTTTCGTTTTCATTGAGAGCATGACTAGAAATTCCTGTGCTTGGATAAATCTCAACACCATCCCATAGATAGGTCTGTGGAATGCTGTAGTACAGATTCAGAATCTCGTCTATTTCAACAGTGTGAGTGTTATACGTCAATGACATATCAAAGATATGGAACCCCCAGTCATTGAAATCTCCCTGATCATATTCTCTATATTCAATGACAAGATACTTTATGAAACGTCCGTTGTTTATACCAAGGTCTGCATACAGATTACTACTACCATATCCTGACATAGACGATATTATCTCATCATCACCCATCGTGAAGGAAAAGGTTACTACTTCAGACATACTTGACCTGATATATGAGATCGACTGACCGCTATTGGACTCCTTGAACGGATAGAATACGTTACCAAATGAACCCTTTATATCAAAGTAAGAACTATTATCACTATCAGCCGAAAAGGTTACCAAAACAGGCGAGAACATCTCGTCCATTAGATAAATATTGATACCTCCCCTATCATGACCATCAGAACAATACATTCCTAGAGTAGTAACAAATTCTTCTAATGCAACCAGTTGAAATGACTCATTGAATTCATGAACAAATACAGGTCCATGAGGCCCTGCTATATTTGTAACATTATCAAACCATAGATAGTCACCATTAGACTTCATCTCACCGTAAGTTATTGGAGTTCCAGTGTTCCATTCGTCGACCCTGGTAAAACCTGTTGTGTTCGAACAGTCATGATGCCATGTAGTCCTACCATCCTGTGCAACAGTATGAAATGGAATTGCTGAAAAATCGGATCGAAAACCACCAGAACAGGGTATGGCTATAAGAATGACAGTCAGAACGACCATATAGATTCGAGAGTCCATGATGAAGGTTGTCTGTTCTGTCATGGTTTGCTATTCATAATTTTCCGTCTTAAGTTATACCTGCGTGTCTTAAAACGTGTACACCTTGTATTGGGTACAAATTGCGTTAACCTCAACTTAATTCGGGGAATGTGTCATGTCTATAGCCTGATGCTATAGGAGTGTATGCACTTGAGAGAGAGATTATCTTTGATTTCAGTGATTTTGTTAGTATTGTTGATATCTGTGCCCCTACTGGTCAGTACCAATCCATTGGACCAATCTCCAGCTATGATTGATGATGAAAGTTTGTCAAGCCCACAAGCATCAATTTACTTCTCAGATGAAATACTTCTATCCACTTTTGATTTCGACTATAACCATCATGTTGAACCAACTCTAGCAATTAGTGATAATGGGACTCTGTTCGCGGGTTGGAAGAACTCTGAAACGCATAATGGTGGGGGAGCACAGGTAAGTTTCACAAAATCTGTTGATGGAGGAGAAACTTGGGATTTTCCCAGAGATATGTCAAATTTTGAGAGTAGAAATACACGAAAATCAGACCCGTGGTTAGTTTGGCATGATGATACCATCTACTATGCTTATCTCGAATTCGAGGTGGGTGGTGGAGACCTCAGCCAAATAACCGTTGCAAAGAGCTCTGATTATGGAGCAACGTGGAGTGAAGCCGCAGCTAGTGATGGAAGTTACTTTGCGGATAAGGAAACTATGGTGATAGCAGATGATGGAACTATATTTGTCGCCTATGATGACATTGATACTGAGGGAAGTGGTTTGGCTACAGTTCGATTAACTCGTTCTGTTGATGGTGGAGATAGTTTTGATGAAGTGTCAGTAATCGGAGAACCAGCTGATGGACACGTAGGACCTTACCTGACTCTCGATAGTGAGAATAACATCTTCGTTGCTTGGACATATTTCTTCGAAGAGGGCGGCGGAAACTTGCTCTTAGACAATAGTACAGATTCTGGTTTGACCTTTGGTGAAGACCGATTAGTGAATGAGGATGGAAACTTTTCTGATTGGACTACTGCCGGTGGAAGACCAGCAAAGGTAACATTACCAGTCATACGTTTTGATTCACATAATCGCCTCTATTGTCTGTGGGCAGACACGTTCGACATTGCTACAGGGTCGTTTGATGTATATCTCAGGTATTCAGAAGATTACGGGTTTACATGGAGCAATAGAATTCTGGTCAACGATCAAACCGCGGGAGATCAATGGATGCCGGATATGGACATTGATTCAGAGGATAATTTGCATATTGTCTACTATAGTGAGCTATTTGGAATCTACAAACCATATTACAGAAAAATTAGTATCTCTGGGGAATCAAGAGACCTAGTATCATTCAGCAGTGTTGCCGCTTTGACTGACACTTCGACCTTGGCCAACTTCACACGCCCAGGGGACTATTTTACAATCCGTCTTGATTCCAGTGATACACCCCATATAGTCTGGACTGATGGTAGGGATAATGAGATGGATATCTACTATGCACATCAAGTAGATTATGAGCCAACTACAACGACATCAACAACT
>JABCSP010000428.1 GCA_018238825.1 Candidatus Thorarchaeota archaeon
TTGGGAATGGGAGCAGTCTATGCGCTGATTGGGTTGGGAACATTCTTCCCGATGCTGGGGGTTGGCATGTTTCTTGATTTTGTGATTCCATTTCCTCAGAGGTATGGACTTGAGATTATCTCTTGGATCTTGGGTAGTGGTACAGTCGCCTTTGTAGTTCTCTATCTGATTCTACGTTTCCGTCCGGGATTGGCTCTTGAAAGTAGCGACGAAACAGAAACTAGTCCAGTGCTTGTTAATAGACTGATGAAGACATTCCTCCTAGCATTTATCGCAATGCTCTGGGTATATGGTTGGACTTTACTCGTTGACGTCGGACTCGCGCTTGATTTCCGCTGTTTCCTGCCAGGGTTCAATGACCTGACTGGGCCACGAGCATTAACTGCCCCCATTTATTTCGTGGTGCTCTTTGTCTACTTCATTATTGAAAGCAAGTGGTTGATTGGAGTGATGCGAACCAAAACCCGAGACACTTGGAGTCGTACACAAACTGATTGGACACTGAAAGCAATCCTCGTCAAGTGTGGCCCGTACTTCATACTGCTCATAATGCAATATGGCTTTGGTCTGATCACAGGACTACCTCTTCTGCCAGGTATGATTGGCTTCTCATTCCTGTTCTTCTATGCTTTCGCACCTTGGTTTGTCATAGCTACAGTCTTCATCGTATGGGGTCATCATCTGACCGGTCATCACTATCTGGGGCCAATAGTCAATGCTCTTCTATTTAGTTGGATAATAGCAGCAATGTTCCCAATGACAATATGAATGATTGAAGAGAGCTTCACCTGATGAACCCTACGAGGGGCGCATGAAAGAGATGTGTGCACCTGTCTATGAATGGGTAAAATCCATGAAGTCAAAGTAATTTGTTGGGGACTTGGCGGTCTACAGACTGCCAACCCCTTCTTCTCTTTTTTTGTCGCTAGTTTCTAGATATGGCAGTGTTTACAGGTTTGCTGTATTCGCTTATTATTCAAGGACTCATTTCTTGTACGGCAATCGTGATGAACACAGTCATTGTTCCTTCTATCTCGTATCCGGGCGCGGGCTTGAACTTGAATGCCCAAAGAAACGTGCCCCATCTATCAAAGTAATTCCATCCTCCTGCAATATAGGGATTATCACGGGTTATCATACGAGCTATCCCACCACAAGTGTTCTCTCTCTGCGTATCATTCATGGCTTCGAATGTGTCAATACTGATCTTGCTAAACAATTGGACAGCTTCCAGTTCCTCTGGACACCCATCCCAGTCCAAAATATCAACATGAATCTGCCAGGCGTTGGTAAGCCCACCGGATGGTAATGGCACTTCAACCACTCCATACCGCCATTGACCCAATGGCAGTGACTCACCATTTGATGGGCTTTGATACAGGATGTGCGTATTTTCCGACTGAGCTTGGGATTCAAGTGATACCTTCACAACTGGAAAAATGAACAATATGAGAACCAGCGAAGTCACAACAACGAGTCTTTGTTCTTTGAGCATCGAGTAGCTATGCTTCAGAGCCTTGTAGGCATCATGAGTTGTAACCTCTTCCATGCCTTCTACGTCCTTATCGCTTGCAATCGAGTCCAGCTTTTTCTCAAGCTGCCATCGTTGCATATTCCTTCCATGAATTCGCTCGCTGACCAGCATTTGCAAAATCGTGAAAAGGACCCAAAACCCTACAGGAATGACCATGTCAAGCGGTCTAATGTACATCCCCATGATCATTGACATTGTATCAGGATTATTCGGTACAACTCCGTAGATTGGGTCTGAAACATATCCTGACATAAGTATCGACAGAACTCTGAATAGATGATATGGGCTGAAGATGGACATATAGTCATACATGGAGAGGGATGTGCCCATGCCAAATATACTAGCGACTATGAAGAAGAATGCTAGGCCCGTAAGTACTGTAAGCTTCCATTCGTCCATGAATGATGCAAGCAGAATTCCAATTCCGCTGGTCAGCAATGTAACTATTATTCCCGCCAAAATAGCTGCTGGTAGATAGATGATTATTCCGCTGGGATCAGTAGTGTGGTACTCACCTATCGCAAAGCTAAACGAGTACAATATCCAAAGAACCATGACCACCATTCCTAGTAGGAATAGTACAACAAAGCGAGAAATGATGAGAATTCGTGGACTCACCAATGATTCCGAAGAAGAACGAATCTGAGTTCTTGACTGCTCTGAGCGGAGTAGCAGGGCAGCACCGAGAGAGATTGGAACACCGAGAATGAACATGGAGGCTGACATATTGATCGCAATGTATGCAGCTCCGAAACCTCCCGCCCATTTCATGCCTGAATTGAATCCAAATACAAACAATGATAGACCAGAGACGG
>JABCSP010000429.1 GCA_018238825.1 Candidatus Thorarchaeota archaeon
GTTTAGAGAGGATAGTCAATGGAGGTCAAGAGAAGAAAGCTCACGATTTCACCCAGTCGCAAAGTTGCAATTGTTGCTAACATGACTGCATTGGCTTTGGTTGGGAACTACTCGCTTGTGGGGATTCCCAACGTGGAGCTAGGGACCGTGGTGCTCTTCATAACCGCACTTGTGTTTGGAACATCAATGGGAGTATGGTGTGCACTCTTGACTTCTATTATCTTCGCTACCATAAACCCATGGGGTCCCTTCATTCCGCAGATATGGATTACACAGCTTATCGGTTGGCTGTTTGTAGTGACCACGGGCGGTTTGTTGGGAAAGGGAAACCAAGTACACTATAGAAGTGTTGGACCTACTGAGTTATTATTCATTGGAGCTTTTATGACAGCAGTATATGATCTCTTGACAAATATTGGATACTCATTAGCTTTTAATGTTCCATATTTCCTGGCAGTTGTGTTTGGGTTACCATTCATGATTGTGCATGTCGTATCAAACGCAATTATCACTGCGTTGGTTGTACCTATTGTGGAACCGATACTTAGACAAGACCTAGCTTCAATGATATGGGAATCACCATACACAGACTTGGAAACACATACTGAAGGAAAGGATGTACAATATCAAGATATGAGGTGACTTGCTGAATGTCAATCTGGAAAGAGTTCATTCAAATGACTGAACCTGGTGATAGAAGAGTATCACCCCTATTCCAAGCACATCATGCAATTATTACGTTGATTCTTGTTGGTGAACATCCACCTTTGGGACGATATGAACTGCGTAGTAATCTTACTATTGGCGAAGGGAGCGTAAGAACCCTAATTGAACGTCTTACTCAGAATGGATACATTGCGCCATATGAAAGAAAGGGACAGAAACTGACTGCCAAAGGAGAGAGGGCATTCAACAAGATTATGAAGAGCATTCCTATGGGAATGTATCTGGACCTTGAGAAGCTGGTTCTCCATCGATATGCTTACGTGAGTATTGTGAAGGGACTTGCAAACAAAATAGTGGATGGGATGAGACAGAGAGATGAAGCAATAATTTGCGGGGGTTATGATAACGCAGGAGCAACAACCCTGGTAATGAAAAATGGGTTGCTTGTCATACCTCCGAAAGATATCAAAGCCTCCTCCGTAGATAAGAAAGACGCATCCCTAATAATGAGAAGCCTGAAACCTGAAGACGATGACACGATAATCATTGGCTCTGCAATTAATGGGAATCTTGCACGAGAGGTGTCTATTGCTGCTGTGATGACTCTTTTCGAAGATGTTTAATCTTTGTGCACTGGTGGTGACTCATTATCGCTCACCCCTGCTTCAGCATAATTGAAATTAGTAATGCCAATAACCTTGGTTTGCAGGAATCACTCATTTTCCAATCAAATTAATCAATCAAGGTAGTAACAGTAGATATTCCTCTTCGAAAGCTTTATCTAAAATTCTTATACGCTCTCCACTTGCTAATGCCCCAGTAGCTCAGACTGGTTAGGTTAGCGGATTAGTCCGTTGATACACAGAAAGATCTTACAATTCCATTCGACCATACCTCTCCTTTTGAATTAGTTTCTTCTCTTGATCAGGTATTAGTGAAAGCCATCTTCGAACTAACTCACTCTTTCGTGGGTCATTAGGAAGCGCAATGAGTGCCCATAGAATTGCATCATCTTTGTGTTTCGTTTTTGCTACCCATTTTAATGAAATTCTACCAGTGTCTGAGTAGATTGTTATATACTCAGGAAAAGCATGTATTTCAATTCCTAACTTGTTGGCTAAAGATTTTTCATCATCGAGCATTTTACTTCTATTTTCTTCTACTATTGAAAGAATATGCTTAGCAATCTCAGAATCTTGCTCGCTAAGATCTCTCGAATAAGCTTCAAGTCTTGTTATTGGAATGTAGATGTTGTTATCAGAATCCCTTCTCGCGTGTTCGAAATTCTCCAAAAATTCAATTGCATCTTGGGATAATTTAGACTCCATCTCATACTTTGAATCATTAGTTCCTAGCTTTAGAACGATTGTTCGACTCCATCTAAAACCAGAAACATGATCAAAACATCCTTCCTCTGATATCAAATCTTCAAGATATGCAATGTATGAATCCAGTGAACTCTCTCTGATAGTTTTAGGAAGACGTTCATTTTGGATTGGTTTATCACCAGTAGTAAAGCCCCAGTAGATGAATGCGTCACCAATTGGTTTTTGTATCCACATTCTAAAACTCTTATTTTTATCATTAGGCACTAGTGTGAGTGATATATCTCCAACCTGCTGAAGCTGTCTTTCTACAATTCTTATTCTTTCTACATTAGCTTCAGAATATTGTAACCGCCC
>JABCSP010000430.1 GCA_018238825.1 Candidatus Thorarchaeota archaeon
CCACATCCAGTTCCACCACCCAAGGATGTGAAGATACAGAAACCTGAAACTCCTTCAAATCCGAGGTTCGCAAGCTGGTCGAAGATGATATCTTTCGATTCCATGATAGCGTTATAGCCATCCATAAACCGACCACCAACTCCGATTTCTGATGCACCGTATAGGAGAGTATTCTCTTTAGGAATACCATATTTCTGTCGGACTTTGGTAAGATCTGCTCGGTCGGTATTGATGAGAAGATAGCCACGTACTCTAGATGGCAGTTTATTGTCACGGCTAGTCTTCAGATACGAGCCTACAATGTTACTCCCACACTCACCAATGCCTATAGCAAAGACCTCTGCTGCCTTAGTTGTTTCGTCAATCTGTGTACCGGAATTGCCTCTTAACATGGACATTTACTCCTACTTTTTCCTACTATCGACCAATGCCTGAGCATTCTCTTTGATAGCCCAGGTGAGATACGAACTGATATCCTCTCTGGAATAGGTTTCTCTTATTTTTCTAATTGCATCATCGATGAATTTGTCTCTTTCATCAGCCTTTGCGCTGGGACTGAAACCAGTCATAAACATTCTCAATGATTTATGCCAGTCATCCATTGAAACCGCTTGATCTAGCCATTTCTTTCTAAGGCTTTCAAGCTCATGGAAACATGCAATTGCTTCATCAAGTCCATTTGACTCTGTCAATGTTGTTTCAAGTTCCTTCATCTTATTTGTATCGAAGACGACTTTGCTGAACTCTTTTGGATATTTCTCCACAACTCTCTTGATGGTTGAAAAGTACTTACTCTTTTCCTTGAGTTCACTAGCGTATTTCTCACCGCTGATATTTGCGATATTTTTAATGACACTAAGCATTTCCTCTTGGATATTTGCCAGGGTCAGGCACACATCTAGAGCTTCGTTCACATGTGGTGATTCATTTTCCAATTTGGCTGGGACTTGATCAATTAGTGTCTTTAGTCGTTCAACAAACTCTGCCATGCCTTGCTCTTCAAATAATGACACTGCATTCTTAATCTGCTCATAAGCCTCATCTACACGTTCTCTAATCTTCTTATGAACTGCTGGAGATGTTGTCAAGTTCATCAGTCTATCAAAATAGTCTGCTGCATCTTCAAGTTCTTTTGGCGGCTTCGATTTCATCCCTTCAAGCATCTTTAGTTCTTTGCCAACTTTGACTCCAATACTTTGAGCTTTCTCTAGAGAAGTTATGAGTGCATTAACTTCACCATCTAGTTGGACGATGACTTTGGATGAGATGTTCTTTTCGTATATCTCAATCATCTTTCTTGCTATTGCTGGCAATGCAAATACATTTTCAGCTGCAACTCCAACACTATTTAATTCACTAATTGATTCATGAACCTCTGGAGGAATATCAACACCAGCACCCATGAGTTTTGCAGCAGCTAGTCGAATCTTGACACCTAATCTGTATCTTAGATTTTCTAGTGAATCTTTAGCTTTTGCCAACATGGTTTCCTTGATACTACGCATCTCTGACTTGATTTCTGAGAAATCATCCAATTTCTGTATCTTGTTTGACCCTTCATCAAGTTCAAGGATGAGAGGCATGAATATTTCTGCGTATGCCGGTTTGATTGTTTGTAAGTCATGTATTATAGCATCAATCTCTTGTTGACAAGCATCCCTAAAGGTAGCAACTCCGCTTTCAACGGCAGTTCGAAGTGTTGTGAGTGATTCAAGGAGGTAGGTGATTCCTTTTCCACCCTCAAGTTCTTCTACTTTTGGTGCTTTCTTGCTAAGTTGTGCATAATCTAATACTCTATCAGCTGAAGTTGCAAGCTCATTGAACCGAGTGAGGTATGATCGAATGCTATCAGTGATATTCTTTTTATGATCCTCATTCATTCCAGAAGCTTTGAGATAGATTCTTACCATCTCGTCTACTTCAGATTTTTTGAGGCTTTTCTTTGAATCAGCAATGAATTGACGAACTCCAGCTACGTCTTTAATCCCCGTGTCATCCGGAACATCAGTAGCTTTCTCTACATCGTCTAATAATTCAAACACTTGCTCACGTAGGGCAATCTTGACTTGTCCTTCCCACTCGACCATTCTTTGATAACTTGATAGAAGTCCCGCAACTTTCTCTCCCTCTACACTCACTTCTGGTGGAGTTGGGATTACATCTGCCGTCATTGGTACACCCCCATCAACTATCTTCTGAGTGACTTCATGTTTTATGTTGATGATTTTATCACGGAGCATATTTGCAAGTTTGACCTTGGAGGTATGTAATTGATTTTCAAGACTGACTAAGTCTGTAAGAGTCTGAGCCTTAGCCGCATCTCTTGCAAGTAGTCTAAG